>NZ_JBEZLP010000010.1:0-136243 GCF_040652195.1 Streptomyces sp. NPDC048278 | reverse complement strand
GGCGTCGACCTCATGTCCACCGCCAACAGCGCACACATCGTCCAGTACGACGACAACGGCACCGCCGACCACCTGTGGCAGTTCGTGTAGGGCCGTGTCTTCGTCCGGTTCCGCTGTTTCACTGCGTCGTTCCCCGTTCCCCATTCCCCTTACTCGGAGGTCAGGCACATGCGATTGCGTCTCGCAAGACCACTGCGCGGCAGATGGAGAAGGACCCTCGGTCTGTTTGCCGTCGGCGCGCTGACGGTGGCGGCCACCGTCGGCGGGTCGCTTACCGCCCAGGCGGCCGTGCCGCCGACGCCGGCGGGCTTCTCGCTCACCTGGAGCGACGACTTCAACGGCGCCTCCGGCACCGGGATCGACCAGAGCCTGTGGAAGTACGACACCGGGCCGGGCAGCAGTTTCGGCACCGGTGAGATAGAGACCATGACCAGCAGCACCTCGAACGTCTACTACGACGGCCAGGGCCATCTGGTGCTCCAGGCCCTGCACTCCGGTTCCGACCCCCGCAGCGGATGGACCTCGGGGCGCGTGGAGACCCAGTCGGCGTCCTTCGGCGCACCGGCCGGCGGAGTCGTCCGCATCGAGTCCGTGCTGCAGCAGCCCAACGTCACCACCGCCAACGGCGCGGGCTACTGGCCGGCGTTCTGGATGCTCGGCGCACCGCTGCGCGACGGCGTGGTCTGGCCGAAGTCCGGCGAGATCGACGTCATGGAGGACATCAACGGCCGCAGCTCCGACTTCAGCACCATCCACTGCGGCGTGAACCCGGGCGGGCCGTGCAACGAGTCGACCGGTATCAGTTCGGGTGAGCGCGCGTGTGCGGGGTGCCAGACCGGCTTCCACGACTACGCGGTGGAGATCGACCGCTCGGTGTCGCCGGAACAGATCCGGTTCTACCTGGACGGGAACAACTTCTTCACGGTCAACGCCAGCCAGGTGGACGCGACGACCTGGTCGGACGCGATCGACCACCCCTTCTTCATCATCTACGACCTCGCGATCGGCGGCGGGTTCCCGGACGCGTTCGGCGGGGGCCCGAACGCGGCCACGGTCTCCGGCGGCAAGCTGGTCGTCGACTCGGTGGCCGTGTACAACAAGGGTCCCGGCTCCGGCGGTGGCGGCGGTGCGGTGACCGGGCAGACGATCACCGGTCCGGGCGGCAAGTGCGTGGACGTGTCCGGTGACGACACCGGCGGCGACGGCACCGCGGTCCAGCTGTGGGACTGCCAGTCGGCGGCCAAGGACCAGCACTGGACGTGGAGCGGCCAGACCCTCCAGACCCTCGGCAAGTGCCTGGACATCGCCGGCGGCAACAGCGCAGCGGGGACCAAGCTGCAACTCGCCACGTGCAACAGCGGCGGCTACCAGTCATGGGTCCGGCAGACCGACGGTTCGCTGCGGAACCCGACCAGCGGCCGGTGCATCGACTCGCCCTCGGGCGCCACGGCGAACGGCACCCGGCTCCAGATCTGGGACTGCAACGGCTCCGGCGCCCAGAACTTCGCCATCGGCACCCCGATCTACGGTCCGGGCGGCAAGTGCGTGGACGTGTCCGGTGACGACACCGGCGGCGACGGCACCGCGGTCCAGCTGTGGGACTGCCAGCAGGCGACCTCGCTCGACCAGAAGTGGACCTGGAACGGCCAGACCCTCCGCACGCTGGGCCGGTGCCTGGACATAGCGGGCGGTGTCAGCGCGGCCGGCACCAAGCTGCAACTCGCCACGTGCAACGGCGGCGGGTACCAGAACTGGGTCGTCAACGCCGACGGCTCGATGTACAACCCGACCACCGGCCGGTGCATCGACTCCCCCTCGGGCGCCACCGCGAACGGCACCCGCCTCCAGATCTGGGACTGCAACGGCTCCGGCGCCCAGAAGTTCGCCCTGGCCTGACCGGAGGTGCGGGACCGCGGGATCCCCGCAGCCGGCGGGGGTCCCGCACCCGCTCCTCGGTTCCCTCGGCGAAGTGCCGTCCCGGGCCAGGGGTTTCAGCTCTGGACGGTGAGCAGGTCGGCGAGGCCGATGCGGGTGAGGAAGCCGCGGCGGATGCGGTCGGCGGTCACCGAGACCTCCTCGGATCCGTCGTCGGCGGGGTCGACGTGCACGCGGTAGGGGCGCTTTCCGGCGGGCAGGGCGACGATGCGGGCGATCTCGTCGGAGACGAGCGACGCGGGCGCGTCCTCGGGGGCGAGCGCGGCGAGCTTGGTCGCCATCTGCTCCATCAGGCCGGGGTACCGGCTCTCGTACTCGGCCTCGACGGCGGTGTCGTCGGGGTGGCCGGAGTGGGCGAAGTGGTTGGTGCCGCTGGTGAACGAGCCGGGCACGACGATCGAGGTCTCCACGCCCCAGCGGGCGAGTTCGCCGGCGTAGGACACCGCGAGGGAGTCCATGGCGGCCTTGGCCGCGAAGTAGGGGGCGAGGTAGGGCGGGGTACCGCCCTTGACGCTGGTGCTGGACACCCAGAGCACCAGTCCCTGCCGGCGCCGTCGCATGCCGGGCAGCACGGCGCGGTTGACGCGCTGGGTGGACAGGACGTTCACGTTGTAGAGCTCGGCGAGCTGGTCGGGGGTGAAGGCTTCGGCCGGTCCGGTCACCATGTGCCCGGCGTTGTGGACCAGCACGTCGACGCGGCCGTGTTCGGCTTCGATCTCGGCGACTGCGGTGTCGACCGACGGCTGGGAGTTCACGTCGAGTTCGACGGACCGCAGGTCGACGTGGTGCTCGTCGGCGTACCGGGCGGCGGACAGGACCTGGGGAGCGTTGCGGCCGGTGGTCCGGCGCATGCCGGCGTAGACGGTGTGGCCGGCGTCCGCCAGCGCACGGGCGGTGAGTGCTCCGAAGCCGCTGGAGGCGCCGGTGATGACGACGACGGTGCCGGTGGTACCGGTGGTGGACATGGACGTGGTTCCTTTCCGCGATGACCGTGCAGGGGTGGGGCGGTGCGGGTGCGGCGGGGTCAGGCGAGTCCTCCGTTGGCGTAGAGGACCTGTCCGTTGACCCAGCGCGCGGGACCGGCGAGGAACGAGACGACCTCGGCGATGTCCTCGGGGCCGCCGAGCCGCTCCAGCGGGGTGGCCTTCGCGAAGTTCGCGACGGTGGCGTCGTCCTTGCCGTCCAGGAACAGCGGAGTGGCGGTGGGTCCGGGTGCGACGGCGTTGACGGTGACGTCCCGGCCGCGCAGCTCACGGGCGAGGATGAGGGTCAGGCCCTCGACCGCGGCCTTGCTGGCGACGTAGGCGCCGTAGCCCGGCAGCTGGGTGCGGACCACCGAGGTCGAGATGTTGACGATCGCGCCACCCGGGCGGACCCTGCGGGCCGCCTGCTGGGAGACGACGAAGGTGCCGCGGATGTTCGTGCGGTGCATCCGGTCCAGGTCGGCGAGGTCGAACGTGGCGACGGGGGAAAGGATCATGATGCCGGCGGTGTTCACGACCACGTCGATGCCGCCGAAGGCCGACTCGACGGCGTCGAAGGCCGCGGTCATCGCGTTCTCGTCGGCGACGTCGCCGCCCACAGCCAGGGCCCTGCCGCCGGCCGCGGTGATCGCGGCCACGGTCTCCTCGGCCCTGGCCTTGTTTCCCGCGTACTGCACGGCGACCGCGAACCCGTCCTGGGCGAGCCGTTCGGCCGCGACGCGGCCGATGCCGCCCGAGCCTCCGGTGACCAGTGCGGCACGGACGGTGGTGGGGGTGCTGCTCATGGTGTTCTCCTCTGCGGGCGCATCCAAATGAACGACACGTTCATATAAGCATGAAATGAACGCGCCGCCCATATCTGGGGGCCGGCGAGTCCCTCCGGGGCCGCACAGGGGTGTGCCGGATGTCGTACAGGCTTCTCCACCAGGTGTCCGCCGCTTCACGCGGGGGCCTTGGAGTCGGCCTGGGATGGCGGGGTGGCGCAGGTGTCACGGGTGGCGCCGCACTCGTCGAGTCGCACGTCGGGAGAGGCATGTCTGTCACAGCCGGGACGTTCGGGCACGCGGTACGAAGAGGGCGCCGGAGGGCGGGGCGGGGTCTCGCGCTGGGGGCCGTGCTGGCCCTGGTCGCGTTCGTTCCGCCGGCCGACGCCAGCACGAGGACCGGGGGCGCCGCCACGGACGCCGGCGCGTGGACCACCCGGTACCTGGCTCCCGGGGTCGAGGTCCGTACCGGGGTGCTCGGTGACCCGCGGGCCGCCGGTGTGTGGACGGTCACCGTCCAGGCTCCGGCCGTCAACCGCCTCACCGGTGCCGCCGCCTGGGCCCCGCTGGGCGACCGCGAGTGGGCCGACACCACCGCCGGGCAGCTGCGGACCGCCGGGTTCGCGCCGCGCGTCGAGCGGGTGACCTGGGACCAGTACGCCGACACGCCGCACGGCACGATGGGCTGGCAGGTCAGGGCCGGTGCGTACGCCACACAGGCCGAGGCGGGGACGCTGGGTTCGGCGATGTCGGCCGCCGGTTTCCGTACCTCCGTCGAGTGGACGGGCTACGACGGACTCAACCCCGCCGACGCGGAACGCGTCCACGTCGCCGTCGTCGATCCGGCCCGGCTGCGCGGCACGGTCGAGGTGAGCGACGGCGGGGACGCCGCCGACCGCGAGAAGACCTCGACGGTGGCCGCCCGCCTGGGCTCCCTGGTCGGCGTCAACGGCGGGTTCTTCGTCACCTCCGACGCGGACGGCGTCCAGGGCACCTCGGCCGGGCTGTCCGTGGTGCACGGCGAGGTGCAGTCCATGGCGGCCGGTTCCCGCGCTGCGCTGATCCTCGCCGACGGCGGACGGCACGTCCGGGTCGCCGACCTGTCCACCACCGTGACCGTCCGTTCCGGCTCCGCCGTCCACGCGGTGCAGGGCGTCAACCGGGTCCCGGGCAAGGTGCGCAACTGCGGCCTCCCCGGCACCGTACCCACCGCGCTCCCCCGCCAGGACCTCACCTGCTCGCTCGCGGACGACCTGGTGAAGTTCACCTCCGAGTTCGGGGCGCCCCTGCCGACCGGCCCCGGTGTCCAGGTGGTCCTGGACCGGCACGGTACCGTCGTCTCCCAGGGCGACCGCGGCGGTTCCGTGCCCGTCGGCGGCTCGGTCCTCCAGGGCACCGGCACCTCGGCCGCCTGGCTCACCGAACACGCCGTGACAGGCAGCCGGCTGGAGCTGCGGGAGACGGTCCGGGACGCCTCGGGCAGACAGGTCCGGCTCGGCCCCGACGACAGCATCGTCAGCGCGGCCCCGACCCTGGTCGAGGACGGCCGGGTCCACATCGACGCCGCCGCCGAGGGCACGCTCGACCCGCTCGACCTCTCCTTCGGGTTCGCCTGGTCCAACGTGCGCCAACCGCGCACCCTGGCCGGCGTCGACCATCGCGGGCGCCTGCTCCTCGTGACCGTCGACGGCCGGCAGCCCGGTGTCAGCGAGGGCTTCACGCTCGCCGAGGCCGCCCGGTTCATGCGTTCGCTCGGCGCGGTACAGGCGCTCAACCTGGATGGCGGCGGCTCCACCGCCATGGCCGTCGACGGCAGCCTCGTCAACACCACGTCCGACGCCACCGGCGAGCGGGCCGTGGGCGACACGGTCCAGGTCCTGCCGCGCGCCGCACGGGACTGACCGCCGGACCTTGAAGCGGTCATCGCGGTAGCGCCGGACACGGCAGGAAGGGGCGTCCCCGCCGGGACGCCCCTTCCCTTCGCTTCACCGCCCTTCGGGAGCTACTCGATGTTGATCTTGAAGGTGCTGGTCGTGTTCCTGATGTCCTGGGCGTTGCCGTTCATCCGCAGGTTGCGGAAGGTGGCCTCGCCGACGGCCGGACCCTGGCCGGGCTCGGGCAGCTCGTTGGCCCAGATGCCGAAGCCGGACTTGGCGTCGAAGGCGTCCCCGCTCTTCCTGGAGTCGGTGATGGAGATGTCGGTGAAGACGGTGTCCTTCACCGGGAACTGCGGTTGGCCGCCGACGTAGTTGGTCTGGAACATGACGCCTCCGTAGGTGGAGTCGTCGATGTCGACGTCGTTGACCCTGATGCCCTGGAAGACCTTCGAGGCGGAGAACGCCCAGATGGCGGGGAAGACCTGGGAGCCCCAGAAGTGGCCGCCCGTCCGGTCCAGGGAGACGTTCTCGATCGTCGTGGGATCGGTGCCGAAGCCGTTCATCGGGTAGCCGAAGTCCAGCGAGGAGATCGTGATCCCGGAGTAGACGAGGGTGTCGGCGACGCGGATGTTGCGGAAGGTGTTGTCGTAGCCGCCGTAGACGGCGATGCCGGCCGCCCGCCAGGTGAGGGTGGAGGTCAGGTTCTCGTAGAGGTTGTTCTTCTCGTCGGCGCCGCCGGCGTCGATGGCCGAGAAGAGCGCGAAGCTGTCGTCGCCCGTGGCGCGGGCGTCGTCGTTGACGACGTGGTTGTCCGTGGAGCCGTTCGTCATGTTGATGCCGTCGGCGAACGTGTCACGGATACGGGAGTTCGAGATGGTCATGTTGTCGGTGTTGGCGCCCCAGTAGAGGCACACCATGTGTTCGGCCCATATGTTGTCGATGGTGATGTTCGAGACGTTGGAGAAGTCGAACACCTTGCCCGGGCCGTCGATCCGGGACGTGTAGTTGCCGAAGTAGGCGAAGCCGGCGAACGTCGAGCCGCCCGCCGTCGACTCGGCCCGGAAGCCGATGTCGGTGTTCTCCTGCGAGGCGGGGGCGTGGAAGCGGGTGAACCACGGCCCGGCGCCGACGACCTTGACCGCCTTGCCGTAGACCTGGAACTTGCTTGAGGTGTCGTAGTCGCCTGTGGGCAGGTAGACGCCGACGAGCTTGCCGGTGGTGTCCATGCGGACCTTGTCGAGGGCGTTCTGCACGTCCTGCTGGGTGAATCCGGCCGGGACGGTGTAGGCGGCCGGGTCCGGGTTGGGGTTCGCCGTCGCCTGTTCGGTGTTGACGAAGTCGATGGCGTAGTAGGCGGCGGTGTTGGCCGCGTCCTTCTGGAGGCGGATCTTCGAGCCGGCCGGGACGGTCCTGCCGAGCAGCAGGTTCGCCTCGTCGTAGATGTGCCGCGGGGCGCCGGAGCCGGGCGAGTTGCCGGGTGCGGTCTCGCTGCCGTAGAGCCAGGCGTACTTCGAGGTGAGGTCGATCGCCTTGAGGAACTGGCCGTCCACGTAGACGTCGAGGGTGGTGTCGGTGCCGTCGGGGATCGCGAAGCGGGTGACCAGGGTGTTGGTCGCGGCGCGGGTGGTCCACTCGACGTACTCGCCGGTGGCGTCGAGGGTGACGGCCCTGCGACCGCTCGCCTCGCCCGCGACGTCGCCGATGGTGCGGTTGGGGCCGACGACCTTGGCGCCGCCGCCGGCCGTGCCGTCCTCGGCCTCGTACATGTCGTACGGCATGTCGGCGCCGCGGCCCACGAACAGGTTCTGGGTGGTGGTGTTGTTGGTGCGCTTGACCGGCAGTTCGTTGGCGTCGTCGGAGATGACCGTCCTGACGGTGTACTTGCCGTTGACGGCCGTCCAGGAGCCGAGGCTGATCGGTGCGGTGGTCTGACCGGTTGCGATGGTGCCGTTGTAGGAGCCACTGAGCGTCTTGACGGTGGCGCCGCCCGCGTCCTGGACCGTCAGGGTGACACCGTGGGCGCCGGCGGCCGAGTCCACCGTCCCCTGGTTCTTCAGGGCGACCGTGAACGCGACGGCGTCACCGGCCGAGGCGCTGGAGGGCGTCCAGGCGACGGGGGCGGCAACCAGGTCGGAGCTGGACACCGGCTTGACGACGAGGGGGTCGGAGCGGGTGAAGGTGTTGTTGCCCTCGTTCTGCTCGATGACCTTGTTGGACGGGTCCACCTCGGCGCCGAGCGGGTAACTGCCCGCGTCCCGGCTGCCGATGCTCGCGGTGACCGTCGCCGAGGCGCCGGCCGCGAGGGCGGGGACGTCGGCCGTGGCCGCCTTGGTGCCGCCGAGCGTGAAGTTCAGGTCGGTGGCCTTGGACGCCTTGCTGCCGCTGTTGGTGACGGTCGCGGAGAGACTGACGGCGTCCGACTCGACGGGCGCGGAAGGCGAGTTGGTGATGCCGGTGACCTTGAGGTCCGGGTTGGCGGCCGGGGTGCCGATCACCTGGAACTCGGCCACCTGTCCGCCCGGGGCGCCGGTGTTGGAGGCGAACTTGAGCTGGATGTCGGCTGCGGCGCCGGAGACCGGGATGGTCACGGTGTTGCCGGTGGCCGGGTTGAACGTGTAGTCCTTCGCCGCGGCGAGGCTGGTGAAGGCGGTCGCGTCCTGGTCGCGGCCGAGCACCTGGATGTTCTGGGTGCGGGTGGACCAGGCGGGGTCCGGGTTGAGTTTGACGACGACCTGGCCGAGGTCGGCGTTGGCGCCCAGCTCGGTGGTGAGGGTGGCCGGGTAGGCGCCGCCCGCGCTCTCCCAGTAGGTGCCGGTCTGACCGTCGTTGGCGTTCGCGGCGACATAGGTGAAGGTGTACGAGGAGGCCTCGACGGGCTTGCCTTGCGCGAGGTCGGAGCCCGCGCCGGAACCGGGCCGGGTGACGCTGTTGCTCGGCACCGACACGTTCCCGGCGGCGTCCTTCGCCTTCACGTAGTAGGTGACCGTGGCCGTCGCCGACGGGGTGTCGGTGTACGTCGTCACGTCGCCCGCCACGCTCTTGACGAGCTGGTCGTCGGCGTAGACGTCGTAGCCGGTGACCGCCACGTTGTCGCCGGACGCCTGCCAGGTGAGCTTCACGTCGCTGCCGGACTGCGTGTAGGCGAGGTTGCCGGGCGCCGTGGGGGCCTGGGTGTCGCCGGTCGCTCCCTTGCGGGTCACGCTGTTGCTGTTGGCGGAGACGTTGCCCGCGGCGTCCTTGGCCCGCACGAAGTACGTGACGTCGGTGGCGGCCGACTGGGTGTCGGTGTAGGTCAGGACGTTGCCCGCGACGCTCGCGCGCAGCTGGCCGTTGGCGTAGACGTCGTACCCGGTCACGCCGGTGTCGTCGGTGGCCGCGTTCCAGGTCAGCTTGATCTGCCCGGTGGCCGGCTCGGTGTACGCGAGGCCGGCCGGCGCGGTAGGGGCCTGGGTGTCGCCGGTGGCCGGGCCGTAGACCTCCAGCTCGGACGCCTGCCCGGCGGGCCAGCCGTCGTTGGCGGTGAACAGCGCCCGCACGTACCGCGTGGTGGTCGTGTCGAAGGCGATGGCCGCCGTCTGGTCGTCGGAGCTGTTGAAGGCGTACGCCTTGGACGCCGTCAGGTCGGTGAAGTTCTGGTTGTCGGTGGAGCCCTGGATCTTGAGCGTCTGGTTGCGGCTCGGCCAGCCGCCGGGCAGCCGCAGCGTCACCTGGTTCACCTGGACCGAGGAGCCGAGGTCGACCTTGAGCCACTGCGGGAAGGCGTTGTTGGTGCTCTCCCAGTAGGTGTTGCGGTTGCCGTCACCGGCGTTGGCCGCGCCGTAGACGTCGGCGTGCCCGCTCTCGCTGAAGGGCTTGCCCAGGGCGAGGTTGGGGGTCGAGGCGGCGGTCGTGAGGACCTGCAGTTCGGCGAGTTGGGCGGTGCCGGCGACCGAGTTGGCGCTGAAGTCGGCCCGGACGTACCGGGCGAGGGTCGCGGGGAAGGAGACCCTGACCGTGTTGTCGTTGCCCGGGCTGAAGACGTACTGCGCCGACGGCTTGAGGGTGGCGAAGCTCTTGCCGTCGGCGCTGCCCTGGAGCGCCAGCGTCTGCTTGCGGGTCTGCCACTGCTCGGGCAGCCGCAGCACGACCTCTCGGACGCGCTCGGTGCGCCCGAGGTCGGTCTGGACCCACTGGGCCGCGTTCTTCCCGGCCTGCCAGTAGGTGTCGGTGTCGCCGTCGGTGACGTTGACGGCCGCGTGTGCGGCGCGGGCGCCGCCTGCCGTGGTCGCCGCGTGTGCGCCGACGGCCGGCAGGCCCAGAACCATGACGGCGGAGGCGAGCACGGCGGTCGCCGCGCGGCGTCTCCAGGATCTCGGCTTGTGTCGAGTCATGCGGGGTCACTTCCTGCGGAGGCTCGCGCGCCGGTGGGGCGGCGAGGGCGGCTCGTTCCTGACGGAGTGGTGCAGAAAGGTGCGGTGAAGTGCTGGGCAGAGGTACGACGATGCGCTACGCAGACTTTTGCATTGTTTCATCGAAATATTGCAGAGTGATGTGAACCCGTCTACTGCCAGGACTGCACAAGTTTCACCAGAAGCACCCACGCATCGCCGGGTACCGGAGGGGCAGGCAGGAAAGTCGCACGCCGAACTTGCGCCCCAGGACGCAAGTGAGCGCAAGCAGTGCAAATTATTGCAGGGAAGGACGGCGAACGCCCCCGGACCTCGGCGGGTCCAGGGGCGTTCGGTTTGCTGCCGGCTGCGTCGTCGTCAGCCGCGCGGGCGCTCGAAGGTCAGGAGCAGGCCCTCGACGGCTCCGGGACCTATGCGGCCCTTGACGTCGGCGGAGGTGATGGCCTTGAGGGCCCAGCCGTCCTCGGCGTGCTTGTTGAGGACCTTCTCCAGCTTGTCGCTGTCCAGCGCGTCGCCGATCAGCGACTCCCGGAACGTGACGACCTTGTACTCGTAGGCGTAGGCACTGCTCATGACTTCGGGGTCCTCCTGCCGGCGGAGCCGGGTCGGGGTGGGAATCGGCCGGGGCCAGCCAATCATCCCCGCGTGCCATGGCGCAGCGCGGGCCCGGGTTTTCCTGCTTCAGGGGCGGTCCACGCGGAAGTGGTAGCAGCCGTATTCGACGGCACGCACGTGCACTTGGGCGGTCGCGGGGTCGGCGAAGGCCTCGGCCAAGGCGTGGGCGATGGCCGCCTGGGCGTCGTCGGGAAGCTCCAGGAGGCGACCGCCCGCGATGTGCCCCCGGCTGTCGTAGCGGCGCAGGACGCGCAGTGCGCCGGGGCGGGCCCACGGGTAGCCGGCGGGGTCCTCGCCGGCCGGCCCGCCGCAGTCCTCGGCGTGGACGAAGACCGGCCCCTGCTCGTCGTAGGCCCCGGGATCGGCGCCGGTCCGTGCCGCCCAACGGCGCAGCGGGGCGTAGGAGAGCAGGGCGATCCGGTCTCCCACGGTGCTGGATCGCAGGCAACAGCGCAGGGGCGCGCCGCCTTCGTCGTCCGTGTAGGGGCTCGGCGGCTTTCCGGCGTCGTCGCGGACGCGGAGCTCCTGGAGGGTCTCGGCGGGGATGGGAACGGGCGGGAAGGTCGTGGTCATGCGGTCCAGCGTGGCGCGGGGCGGGACGGGCCGCTGGCGGGTATCGGACGCCGATGTCCGTCCGGGACCGCCGTGCACCCCGGAGCGCGAAGAGGCGGGCCGGGGCGACCCGGCCCGCCTCCGCGAGGGGGACTTCACGCTTCGGGACCGGTGTCCGTCAGGGGAGCTTGATCAGCGAGTAGTCGTCGCAGTAACCGGCCGCCGAACCGGAGTTCTTGTAGCAGTAGACACCGGCGGAGGTGGTGGAGACGCCCGTGGTGAAGAAGAGGGGCTGCTGGGCGTAGGACGTGGTCGAGGCCCGCAGGTACGTCTCCGTACCGCCGAAGCTCTTCACGCCGACCGCGACCTCCTCACCGGCCGTGGCCACCTTGGCCCAGCCGACCAGCAGGTAGCTGCCGCTGGAGGTGAGACCGCTGACGGTCTGGATGGCGCCGCTGGCACTGACCCCGGTCTGGAGCGCGTAGGTGCCGGAGCGGGCGTTGGAGGCGACCACACTGGACGCCGTACCGGTGGACTGGGTCCAGGGGGTCAGCGCGCCGGTCTCGTAGCCGGGGTTGGTGACCGCGTTGGTGGCGGAGGACAGGGGCTCCACCGCGAGGTCGTCGCAGTAGCCCGCGCCGCTGCCGCCGGCGTTCTTCCAGCAGTAGACCGTGGCCGTGGTGGTCGAAGAGCCGGTGGTGAACAGGACGGCGGCCTGGCTGTAGGACGTGGTGGCGATGTTGGTGTAGGTCTCGGTCCCGCCGAAGTTCTTCACGCCGATCGCGAGGGTCTCGCCCGCGGTGGCGACCTTGGCCCAGCCGGTCAGCAGGTAGGTGGTGCCGGGGCTGAGCCCGGTCAGGGCCTGGTTGGCGCCGCTGCTGCCGGCGGTGGTGGTCAGCGCGTCGGCGCCCGTGCGGGCGTTGGCCGCGGTCACGGAGGAGGCGTTGCCGCTGGCCTCGGTCCAGGGGCTCAACGCGCCCGTCTCGAAGCCCGCGTTGGAGAGCAGGTTGCCGCCGGTGCCGTTGTACGCGCCGATGTTGGGGGCGGCCGTGGCGGAGACGGCGTTGCCGAAGGCGTCCTGGCCGCCGTTGGAGCCGATCACCGTGCCGGCCCGGATCGCCGGGGAGGACGCGTGCACCTGGTAGGCGTTCTTGCCGGTGTACGAGGACGAGGTGTTGGCGTTGCCCGGGTTGCGGAACTCGGGGTCGGCGGTCACCTTCGCGGCGTCGGTGGGCTCGCGGGAGGGGTGGTTGCCGTAGAAGAGGTTGTTGGAGTAGGTGGAGGTGCCGGTGGTGGTGAAGTAGTTGCCGGAGCCGTAGTTGAAGACCGCGTTGTTCTGGAAGGACAGGGCGCCGCTGATGGAGGTGCCGGAGCGGGAGTACAGGATCGGGGTGGACAGGCCGTCCCGGACGGAGAAGGTGTTGTTGTAGAACAGCGGAACCGCGCTTGAGCTGCCGCTCTGGTTCGGGACGCCGCCCACGAAGTGCAGGACCCCGCCGCCGTGGGTCTGGGTGCCGGAGGTGGGGCAGCCGGAGTTGCTGCCGTCGTTCTCGCTGATGTTGTAGCGGACCACGGTGCCGTCGCTGGGCACCGTCGAGGTGGGCTCGTTGGCGATGGTGAAGGGCGGCATCACCAGCAGGAAGCCGCCGAGGTTCTGGTGGCTGTAGTTGTACTGGAACGTGGTGTTGTGGTTGCCCCAGTCGACGTCGAAGCCGGTGCCGTCGGCGCCGTTGACGTGGCAGTAGACCTCGTTGTTCTGGACGACGGTGTTGCTGCTGCCGGACATCCAGATGCCGGCGGAGGCGCCGTTGCAGTACTGGCCGGACGGCGGGCAGGTGGACTTGGCGCCGCCGTAGCCCGCCTTGTTGCCGTCGATGAGGGCGCCGTCGTTCTTGACGACGAGGATGTCGTCGGCGCCGTCGTAGGTCATCGTGTTGTTGCGGATGACGGTGTTCGTGGTCAGACCGGTGCCCTGGCCGTCCCCGTCGGGGGTGACGGCCACCGCTATGCGGTCGACGTGGTCGAAGGTGTTGTTCTCGACGACCACGTCGTCCCAGGTGGAGACCGGGGTGGTGTGGTCGGTCTGGACGCCGACGCCCGCGTTGGTGGAGTACCAGCCGCCGCCGTAGCCCGCGATGTTGTGGATGTACATGTCGTGCACGCGGATGTGGTGCAGGACGCCGCCGGAGCTGTTCTCGGCGAGGACGCCGGAGCGGTAGGCCGGCGAGGAGGCGTTGTCGATCAGCTCCAGGCCGCCGATGTCCCAGTACTGCTGGTTGAGCAGCTTGATGACCGCGCCGGTGGCTCCGGCCGCGTCGATGACCGGCTTGGCGCCGGAGCCGTAGGCGCCGATCGAGATGTTGCTGCCCGAGGCTCCCGAGCCGCCCGGGGTGAGCTGGCCGGTGCAGGTGGTGCCGGCCTTGAACAGGATGCTGTCCCCGGCGGTGAAGGTGGTGCTGTTGACGCTGCCGACCGCGTTCCAGGGGCTGGACTGGGTGCCGCTGCCGTTGCCGGCGGCGGAGCAGTCGACGTAGTAGGTGGTACCCGCCGCCATGGCGGACTGGACCGGGAGCACCAGGGCTCCCGCCAGGGTGGCTAGCAGGGCCAGAAAGCGTACTGCCCGGCGGACCGGACGCGTCGGTCTGCGACTCTTCATCGCGACGCTCCTTGCTGGGTGATCGAACCCTCCGCGCCACGGGTTGTGACGCGGTCTCATGTGCACCGGGCGCGACGCCGTGGGGCTGCGGATGCGTCCGGAATCCGTGGCCGCCGTGCTGCGGAACGTTCAGCGCGCGGCAAGCGCGTCCGCGACGGAGGTCTCCAGGACGGGGGCCGACGTCTCCAGGACGGAGGCGTGCCGCATGCCCGGCGGGAAGGAGAGGGCGACCGGCTCCCACGCCACGCCGTCCCGGCTGCGGGCCGCCCCGTAACGTCCTTCCAGGAAGTGGTCGAAGATCATGATCCATTCGTCGCCGCGGCGGAACAGCGACGGTCCCTCCACCAGGGAAGGTGTCACCGGACCGGCGGGCGCGGCGTACGGGCCGCCGGGGCTGCCGAACGTGGTCAGGTGGATGTCCTTGTGCGCGGTGTCGAGGCCGTTGACCCCGCGCTCGTCCTTGAAGGCCATCAGAAAGCCGCCGCCGTCCAGCTCACGGACGGTGGCGTCGATGACGGAGTGGCCCGGGTCGAAGAAGACGCCGGGCTCGGAGTAGGTGCGGAAGTCCCGGGTGGTGCAGTGCCAGATGCGGTGGTCCTGGCTGATGTGCTCGAAGTCGCGGCCCGCGGCCGTGTGGCCCGGTTCGACGACGGACGACCAGATGAGGTGGTAGAGCCCGGTGGCGCGGTCCAGGAAGAACTCCGGGGCCCAGGCGTTGAGGGCGCCCGCCACCCGGGCCATCACCGGCACCAGCCGCTGCTCGGACCAGCTCACCAGGTCGGCCGAGGTGGCGTGGACGATGTACGGGCTCGTCCAGCCGTCGGTGGCCAGCAGATGGAACAGACCGTCGGGGCCGACCCCGATGAACGGGTCCCGCAGCCGGCCGGTACCGACGGTCCCCCGCAGGACGGGACGGCCACCGTTCACCGCCGTGAACTCCTCGCCGTCGTGACTGTAAGCGAGGTGCAGCGCCTCGTCCGCGTCGGTGAAATAGGAGACCACGTACATCGGTGGGGGTCCTTCCGGGATGTCGGGACGGGTGGCGGCAGGGCATGGCGGAACGGCCGGACGACGGTGCGGGGCACGGCGCCAGGGGGTGAACCGGGGTGCGGGGGTCAGGACTTGACGGCGCCGGCGGACAGGCCGGCGACCACGTGGCGCTGCAGGAAGACGAAGATCAGGAACAGTGGCAGGACACCGAGCAGGGCGGCCGGGAAGAGGGTGGTCGGCTGCACCGTGTGCGGGTCGATGAACGAGTACGCGTTCACCATGACCGTCCGCTTGTCGGGGTCCTGGAGGAACACCAGCGGGACGATCAGGTCGTTCCACACCTGGAGGGAGACGAAGGTCAGCAGCGTGCTGGTGATCGGGCGCAGCAGCGGCAGGACGACCGTGAAGAAGGTGCGCAGCGCGCCGCAGCCGTCCAGCGCGGCGGCCTCCTCCAGGTCCGGGGGGATCGAGCGGATGAAGCTGGTGTAGAAGAACACCGCGACCGGCAGGAACATCGCCGTGTAGACGAAGACCACGCCCGCGTAGTTGTCCAGCAGGTTCAGGTCCCGCATCAGCAGGTACAGCGGTGCCACGACCACGAAGACCGGCACCGAGGTGCCCACGATGAACAGCCGGTACACCCAGGTGGACCAGCCCTGGGAGATGCGGGCGAGCGGGTAGCTGGCCAGGGAGCCGAGCACGGTGATGCTCAGGCAGGACAGACCCGTGATGAGCAGGGTGTTCAGGGCGCTGCGGCCGTAGTGGATCTGCGAGAAGGCGGCGGAGAAGTTCTTCAGGGTGAAGGTGTGCGGGATGCCGAGCGGGGCGCGGGCCACGTCCGCCGCGGTCCGCAGCGAGGTGAGCACGGTGAACACGAAGGGCAGCACGAACACCAGCACGCCGAGGCAGAGCAGCGCGGTGCCCAGGCCGCCGAGGATCCGGCGCCGGGTGCTGCCGGAGCGGACGGGGGCGGCGCCGGCCGGTGGCCGGGACGCGGCGGGCCGGGCCTTGGTCTTGGCTTTGGCCTTGGGGGGCAGGGTGTGCGAGGTCATGGTCGTATCCGCCCGTCAGATTCGTCGCTCGCGCAGGCGGAGCAGGGAGGAGGTGGCGCTGGACAGGACGACCACGGTCACCAGGAGGAGTACGGAGATGGCGATGCCGAGGGCGAACTTCCCGCCGCCGAACACGTTCCGGTAGACGAGGGTGGTCAGGGTCTCGGTGGCGCCGGCCGGGCCGCCGTTGGTGAGCACCAGCGGGAACTCGAAGACCTTGAGGGAGCCGATGAGGCTGAGCGTCACGTTCACGGTGAGCGCCGGGGCCAGCATCGGCCACTCGATGGAGCGGAAGCGCCGCCAGCCGCCCGCGCCGTCGACCGCGGCGGCGTCGAGGAGTTCGGTGGGCAGGCTCATGTAGCCGGCCAGGAAGATGGCACAGGAGTAGCCCGCGAACATCCAGATGTTGACCGCGGCCACCGCGTACAGGGCGGTGGAGGTGTCGCCGAGCCAGACGTGCTCCAGCGAGTGCAGGCCGACCAGGCCGAGGAGGCCGTTGATGCCTCCGTCCGGGGCGAACAGGTACGACCAGATGAACGCGGCCATCACCGGTGACACCAGGGTCGGGGTCAGCAGCACCACGCTCAGCGCCTTGCGGACCTTCGGCCGGCGGAAGAGCAGGCTCGCGAAGAGCAGGCCGAGGCCGTTCTGGACGACCACGACGACGGCCGCGTACAGGACGGTGTGCCACAGGGCGGCGGTGACGTCCGGGTCGTCGGCCATGGCCCGGTACTGCTCGGTGCCGACGAAGTGGGCGATCGGTCCGCCGAGACTGTCGGTCATGCTCAGATAGACGCCGCGGGCCAGCGGATACAGCATGAAGGTGGCGTACACGGCGATCGCCGGAAGCAGGAAGGCGGCCATGGTGGCGCGCCGGCGATGGATCACAGGGGTCCTCCTCTTGCCCGGACGGCCGTGGCGGGGGCGGTCGGGAGCCGCCGGTCGCGCCCCGCCACGGTCGGCCAGGGGGCGGGTTACTTCGCGGACGCCGCGGTCTGGATGTCCTTGAGGGTCTGCGCGGCGGACGACTTGCCCAGCAGATAGGCCTGGATCTTGGAGCCGACGGCGGTCTCGGCGGTCGCGCCGTACCAGGAGTTGGAGGGCAGGATCCGGTAACGGCCGTCCTTGAAGGCCGTGGTGAACGCGGTGGTCTCGGTGCTCTCCGGCGTCGTGCCGCCCGTGAACGGCGACTCCGCGTGCTCGGCGTCGAGGTACTTGGCGAGGTTCTCGCTCTGCGACCAGAAGTCGACGTACTCGCGGGCCGCGTCACCCTGCTGCGACTGCGAGTTGACGGCCCACATCGTGCCGGAGAAGAGCATCCCGTTGGGCTCGGTGCCCGCGGCACCGCCCGGCCAGGGCGCGAACGAGACCGGGAAACCGGCCTTCGCGACGTTGGAGACCTGCCACGCGCCCTGGTACCAGAAGGCGCTCTTGCCGGCGCTGAAGTTCTGCGGGCCCTGGGACCACTCGTCGACGCCGAGCTCGTTCTTCCAGTCGACGTAGCCCTTGTCCTCCAGGGTCTTCAGCTGGTCCAGCGGGCCCTGCCAGTCCGGGTCGAAGGAGGCCTGGCCGCCGAGGAAGTCGGAGTCCCACTTCTTGTTCTTCTGGTAGACGACGGTCGATCCGCTCGCCTGGAACACCGAGCTGCCGGTCCAACCCGACTTGTCGGGAAGGGAGATGGGGTTGATGCCGGCCTTCTTGAGCTTGGCGAGGTCGGTGAGGAAGGTCGGCCAGTCGGCCGGGACCTCGGTGATGCCGGCCTTCTTCAGCAGGTCCATGTTGGCGTACAGGCCGATGCCGATCAGCTCCATCGGCATGGCGAGGGTCTTGCCGTCGGTCTGCGCGAAGGGCTTGGCGTCGGGGGCTATCTTGCTCGCCCAGGACTCCTGGGACAGGTCGGCGAGGTAGCCGGAGGCGCCCCACTTCTTCATCTTGTCCGTGTCGACCATGATCACGTCGCCGGCCTTGCCGCCCAGCAGCTCGGGCTGGAGCTTCTGGACGTAGGTGTCGTTCGCCGTGATGTACTCGAAGTCGATCTTTATCTTCGGGTGGGCCTTCTCGAACGCCTTGTTGATCTCCGCGACGTTCGCCGGCTCCGCACCGCCGCCCTTCCACGCCTGGACGTGCAGGGTCACCGTGCCGTCACCGGACGCGCCGCTCGACCCGCCTCCGCACGCGGCCAGCGACATCGCCATCGCGGCGGCCACCGCGGTGGCGACCGCGACACGTCTCCCGGAACGCTTCATTGCACACCTCACCCATCGTCGGTACGGACCGACTTGTCATGTCTGAAGGGATTGACCCGGTCGGCCTGCATCCGTGTGGGTACAGCGCCGATACGGCGGAAAGGAGGTCGGTGGACCCGAGTTGCGGCAATCGTTTCGTGCCGATGGCCGGGAACTGTAACGCAAAACTTAGGCGACATCTATACGTAACTTTCCGTGGCCGTCGCCCATGGCCCCGGCAGTCGTACACCCCGTGCCCACACGGGGTTTCGCTCGGGATCGCTCCAGCCTTATCGTTACAGTTTCCTGGAAGTTTTCCGGAGTACCATGGTTGGGTGAGCCGGCACGACGGAGTTCCGGTTTGGCCCATGTGCCGTACAGGCAGGAGGAGTTGGAGTGGCAGAGCGGGTGACCATCGCGCGGGTGGCCGCGGAGGCCGGCGTCTCCGCGATGACCGTGTCCAACGTCATGAACGGCAAGCCCGGGGCCTCCGAGGAGACCCGCCGCCGCGTCATGGAGGTCGCGGGCCGCCTCGGGTACCGGCCCAACATCTCGGCACGGAACCTCAAGGCCAGCCGCACCGGACTGATCGGGCTCATCGCCCTCGACCTCACCAGCCAGTACGGGCTGGAGATCCTGCGCGGCGTCGCCGACGAACTGGCCGACGCGGAACAGGAGTTGCTGGTCAACGCCTCGTACCACGACGCCGTACGCGAGAAGGACCGCATCGAGTTCCTGGGCCGCGGCCTAGTCGACGGCGTCCTGATGATCGCGCCGGTCCTGGAGGACGAGACAGTCGAGCTGCTGCGCCGCCAGACCCTGCCCTGCGTCATCATCGACCCGCGCCGTCTGGACGTACCCCTGCCCCGGCTGACCGTCGACAACTACCACGGCATGCGGCAGGGCACCCAGCACCTGATCGACCTCGGCCACACCCGGATCGCCTACCTCCGGGGCGAGGAGGACCTCGAAAGCACGTCCGTCCGCTTCCAGGGCTTCGAGGACGCGATGCGGCTGTCCGGGCTGGAGGTGGACGCACGCATGGTCGCGTCCTGCGACTTCTCCTACGCCTGCGGGTTCCGCACGGCCACCCGTCTGATCGCCGACCACGCCCCCACGGCGATCGTCGCCGGGGCCGACCTGATGGCGCTCGGCGCCGTCGACGCCGCGCGGGCCCACGGCCTCAAGGTTCCCGACGACTTCTCGGTCGTCGGCTTCGACGACCTCCCCCAGGCGGCGCAGAGCTTCCCCGGCCTGACCACCGTGCGCCAGCCCCTGCACGACATGGGCCAGAAGGCGGCCCGCGCGCTGCTCTCCCTCGTCGAGGGCCAGAAACTTCTCATGGAGCACATCGAGGTCGGCACGCAGCTCGTGATCCGCAACTCCACGGCCCCGCCCTCCGCCACCCCCGCCTCCTGAACGGATCGGGACCGGCCCGGCCGGGGGCGGACCGGGCCGGGGGCAGGCGGTTCCTCAGTCCGCCGGCCGGACGGCGGTGGGGGTCGGGTGCGCGGGCCGGAGTGTCCCGGAGGGCAGTGCCCACACCAGGCCGAGCAGTGCGCCCGCGGTGGCGATCCAGAGGGTGGGGCGCAGGCCGATCGCGGAGCCGAGCCAGCCGCCTGCGAGTGCGCCGACGGGGCGGATGCCGTAGCCGAAGAGGCGGGCGGCTCCCGCGACGCGGGATCGCAGGGTGTCGGGGATCAGCGACGCGGTCAGGGAGCCGCCGGCGATGTCCAGGAGCATGACGCCGAATCCGGAGCCGAACTCCGCCAGCAGCAGGCATGCCGCCGTGACGGGAACGGGGCCCCGTGCCAGCGGGACCAGGACGAGTGGCGCCGGGAAGGCGAAGAGGCCGAGGAGTGCCGCCCGCCCGGTTCCGAGCCCCCGCACGATCCTGCCCGTCAGCAGGGCTCCGAGCACCGAGCCGACGGCGCCGCAGCCGAGCACGGCGCCCAGGAGGCCCGGGCCGAGACCGAGTTCGGTGGTGGCGTAGAGGACGAAGACCGCCTGGAAGGCGAAGTTGAACAGGTTGAGCGTGGTCACCGCCCCGTAGTAGCCGCGCAGGATCCGGGACCGCCCGAGGTGGCGGAAACCGGCCGTGAGGCCGCCCTCGGCGTGGGTGGCGGCCGGTGGCTCGACGGGACGGATCCGGGACAGTTGCCAGGCCGAGGCCAGGTAGGAGGCGGTGTCGGCGAGCAGCGCGACGGGGGCGGACAGGAGTTGCACCAGCAGTCCCGCAGCGCTGGTGCCGCCCATGAAGGACATGGCCCGGCTGCCGTTGAGCAGTGAGTTTCCCTCGACGTAGCGGTCGGCGGGCACCAGGGAGACGAACAGCGCGGCGTCGCACACGTCGAAGAGCACGCTCAGGGTGCCGGCCGTGAACGCGACGGCGTAGAGCTGGCCGAGGCCCAGCAGGCCCAGCGCCCAGGCGACCGGGACCGAGGCCAGGGTCAGCGCCCGCCCGAGGTCGGCGGCGATCATCATGCGCCGGCGTCGCCCGCTGCGGTCCGCCCGGACGCCGGCGTGCACGGAGAACAGCAGGTTCGGCAGGAGCCCGGCGGCCGTCAGCCACCCCATCTGGGCCGGGCCCGCGTCCAGGGTCAGGACGGCGAGCAGGGGCAGGGCGATCTGGGTGATCCGGTCGCCGAAGAGCGAGACGGTCTGACCGGTCCAGTAGCGGCGGAAGGCCTGCTCGCGCAGGAGGGCGGGTAACCGCCCGGCCGCGGTCACGCGGGCGGTTCTTCCGCCTCGCCCCGGGCCGGCGTGCCGAACTCCCGTGCCGGGTGCCCGAAGTGGACGTACGACACGCGGCGGGCCGCGGCGGGGCGCTGTCCCGGATCCTCGGTGCGGCGGATGTAGGGCCGGAGCAGCTCCCACACCTTCTCGTCGAGTTCCTTGAGCTCGGCGGCGGTGACGAAGATCGTGGCGTCCCCCAGCGGCGCCGCCTCCTGCCAGTCGGCGGGCTCGGTGTGCCGGTTCTCCAGCCAGCGGCTCGCCTCCGTGAAGTACCGCTCGACGACCGCGAGGCTGAGTGCGGTGGCGGCCTCCCGCACCTCGGGGTCCGCCGTGTAGCCGGGCCAGGAGGTGAACGACGCCGTCGCCCGCCAGGGTTTCTCCCGGCCCCGTCCGTCGCCGGTCTGCTCGGCGAGCCCGTACTTGGCCAGCATCCGCAGGTGGTACGAGCAGCCGGCCACCGACTCCCCCGTCAGCTCGGCCGCCCGGGTCGCGGTCATCGCGCCTTCCCTGCGCAGCAGCCCGATGAGCGTCAGGCGGAACGGATGGGCGTACGCGCGGAGCGCACGCGGGTCGGTGAGCTGTCTCCGGTCCATGATGTAAAGATATCTTTCTAAAGAAACCTTTACAAGCGCTCGGCCCTGGCGTTACTCGCAGTTCGTGTTGTTTTGATCACTTTTATCCCTTCGGTGAGCAGGGTATTTGTGTTACTCATGAGATGTGCGGGAGAGGGTTCTGCGGACCCGACCGCATGGACTCGGGAAGATCTGCCGGTACGCGCCGGAGTCAGCGAGCTGTGTGAGCTGCATGGACCCCACACCCTCCTCTGCTTCGCCGTTCGACACGGTCAGCGGCGCCCTGGGGGACTACATCCCGAAGGGCGGAGCGACGGTGGTGGGCAGGCAGCACTCCTCGGGGGCCGACGGCGAGGCCGAGGACGGGGAGCAGATCCTCGGGGTGGTCGGTCTCCGCCCGGATCTGCGGGTCAGCGGCTCCAATCTGGACGCCTCCCCGTTCGCGGGGGTGAGCGCCCCGCCGGGGAGCGCCTTCGCCGATCTGCTGCCGCCCGGGGACGTACCGACGGTCACGCAACGGCTGCGGCGGGTCCTGAAGACGCGGGAGGCGCATGTCGCCCGGGTCCAGCGGCTGCGGCGGGACGACGGGACGGAGCTGGTGGTCTCGATGAGCATCCTGCCGGCCGCGCCGCCGGAGGAGGGCCTGACGGTCTCGCTGATCGCCATGGCCAAGCGGCTGCACCTGTACGCCTCGGCCACCGCGATCGGCACGTCCCTGGACATCGGGGAGACCGCCCAGTCACTGGCCCAGTCCCTGCTGGCCTGGGGGGACGTGGCCGCCGTCAACCTCGACTACGCCGTATGGACCGGCGAGGCCGTCACCGAGCAGGCGCAGGACCGGATCCGGCTGCGGCGCGCGGCCCTGGTGCCGGACCGGGCCTGGCCGGAGGGGTATCTGACGCCCGGGGACAACCTCCCCCGTGAGGCGAGCCGCCTGCTGGCCGGCGCGGTCATGCGCGACGACGTTCCCCACGCGGTCGTCTTCCCCGACCGTGCGGCGATCGAACGGGCGCTGGACGATCCCCGTCTGGTGCGCGCCCTGGTGCCCGGCAACCGGCCGGTGAGCGTCGCCTGCATACCGCTGGTCGTGGAGGGACCGGAGGGCGCGCCAAGACCCATCGTGCTGGGCGTGACGGAGGTCTGGCGGCGCCCGGAGTGCCTCTTCGGCGACGCCGAACTGCTCGACCTCCAGGAACTCGTGGCCAAGACCGCCCGGCACGTGGACCTGGCCCGCCAGCACCAGCGTGAGCACGCCCAGGTCCTGGCGTTGCAGCGGCGGCTGCTGCCGCGGACCGGCAGCGACACCATCGAGGTCGCCAGTGTGTACGAGCCCACCACCCCGGACAGCGCGGGCGTCGGCGGTGACTGGGTGAACAGCTTTCCGCTGCCGGGGGACCGTACCGCGCTGGTGGTCGGTGACGTCGTCGGGCACGGCCTGGGGGCCGCGGCGGCCATGGGCCAGCTGAGCATGGAGGCGCGGGCCCTGCTGTCGGCGGGGCTGGGACCCGGGGAGGTGCTGGAGCGGCTGGACGAGACCGTCACCCTGCTGGACGACACGGACGCGGGCCTCGCCGCCGGGTACAGCGCGCTGGGCTCGACGTGCTGCATCGCGGTCTACGATCCGGTCGACCACCGGGTGCTGATCTCCAACGCCGGCCACCTGCCCCCGGTCCTGGTGCATCCCGACGGTTTCGCGGAGACGGTCGCGGCGCAGCCGCACCCGGCCCTCGGGGCGGAGTTCGTCGTACGGGAGCCGTTCGAGGTGCACGAGTTCGCCGCGCCGCCCGGTTCGCTCCTCGTCCTCTACACCGACGGCCTGGTGGAGGATCCGGCGGTCTCGATCGACGACGGCATCGGGCGGCTGACGGACGTGGTGCGCGACGTGCATCCCTGGGACGATCTGCAGCAGGCCGCGCGTCGCGTGGTCGCCCGGCTGGGTCCCCAGGAGCCGCTGCGCGACGACGTCACCCTGCTGCTGGCCCGGATGGCCGGGCGGCGCGGCCGGGACACCGCCACCTATCGGCTGCCCGCCCGTGACGACACCTCCGCCCGGGCCCGTGCCCTGGCCTCGCC
Source organism: Streptomyces sp. NPDC048278 (assembly GCF_040652195.1). NCBI lineage: Bacteria > Bacillati > Actinomycetota > Actinomycetes > Kitasatosporales > Streptomycetaceae > Streptomyces > Streptomyces sp. NPDC048278. Next base: position 112,825 of record NZ_JBEZLP010000010.1, on the reverse strand, counting down.
CCTCCTGCGCCGTTGGCACATGGGCGCACAGGCCCGGGACAGCGCGCTGCTGGTGATCAGCGAACTGGTCACCAACGCCGTCCGGTTCGGCACCGGGCCGGTGACGGTGCGGCTGGTGCACGCCGGGAACCGGCTGACCTGCGAGGTCGGCGACACCGGCAACGGCCGGCCTCGGCTGCGCCGCGGTGACCCGCTCGACGACGGCGGGCGGGGCCTGCACGTCGTCCACAAGCTGACCACGCGCTGGGGGGTGCGGTGGACCGACACCGGCAAGGCCGTCTGGGCGGAACTGGAGGGATAGCGCCGGTGCCGCGCCGGAACCGGCACCGGCGGCCCGCAGCCGCCTACAGCCACTCCCCTTCGAGGGCCGTGGCCGTCAGTCCGGGCGCGGCGGCGTACAGCACCGTCCGGCTGCCGGACTTCTGTCCCGCGTCGTGCGCGCGGCGCAGGATGTCGAGTACGGCGGCACCGCCGCGGTTGCCGGTGGTGTAGCTGTCGCGGCTGTAGGCCAGCAGCCCCTCCGGCCACGTGTCGGGCATCGTCTGCTCCATGTACTCGAGGACCCGCGTGCCGCCGGGATGCGCGAGCAGCAGATCGGGATGCCAGGGCTCCCCGTCGTCCCGGTGCCGCGCGCCCAGCCACTGCCACATCGCGGCCACCGTCTCCTGTACGGCGCGCGGTCCCCGGCGGTCCATCACGAAGTGCGTGCCGTCCTCCCGGGTCTCCAGCCGGTGCAGGTCGGTGGTGCCGGGCAGGGTGTGGTGCCAGGCCGCGTCCAGGCGCAGCACCGACTCCGGCCGGGGGCGGCCGGTGACCGCCACGGCGACCGCGGTGTCCGCGAAGAGCAGCCGCACGATCAGTGACTCCAGCGTGTCGTCGGCAGGCTGGTAGGTGGTGCTCAGCGCCTCCGATATCACGACCAGCACCACCCGGTCGGGGTCCGCGGCGACGAGGTCGGCCGCCAGTGCCAGGGACCGGGTGCCGGCGATGCAGGCCCACTGGGTGGCCGGCAGCAGCAGGACGTCGTTGCGCAGCCCGAGTCGGTTGAGGAGGGAGAGGTCGAGACCCGGCAGGGCCGGGGTGGTGGAGTGACTGGTGATCAGGCAGTCGACGTCGGTGGTGTCGAGTCCGCCGGCCCGGAGGGCGTCACGCGCCGCGCGTTCCCCGTACGACTGCACGGCCGCCCAGGCCGGCGCGGTGCGCTCCTGGACGGTCTGCGGCGCGGGTATCGCCTCCAGCGCGGCGATCGCGCGGTTCACCTCCTGCTCGGTGAACCCCTGGTGGGCCAGTGCCGCACGGGCCGGGCCGGCGCCCGGAGTTCGCAGGCCCGTACCGCCGCCGGGCCCGGTGGCCGTCTCCAGCGGCAGCATCCAGCCGCGGGTGTCGATCCCCGTGCTCCCGGCGATGCCGTCGATCCGGGAGAGCCACGGCGCCTGCGGGTGCCGTCCCCGCACCTCGGCGAGGATCTCGCCGGTCTGCACGGCATGTTCGCCTTGTACGACGGCTGGAGGAGTCAGATAGGCGCCCATAGCACGCATCTTTCACAGAAAGCCGGTAAATGAGTTAAGTGTCCGAAATAGGCCCGATTGACCAGACCTGGGGTCAAGACACCGTCATTGCAATGTACTTCGCATTCGACAACCTCGGGGTTTCCCCATGTACCCGGAAAGCGACGACAGTTCCTTCCGGCACTTGCGTGACAGGAGTACACAACCACCCGGTATAGATCGTTGCTGCGCAAACTCCTTATGCCTCAGGGAAGTTGAGCGCCGTACGAATCGAGCGGCAGCCCGAGACCTACGCCACCCATGAGGTGCGTCACAGTCGCGCCGGGCGCGGGTGGGTCAACCGGCGGGCGGCCTGGGGCTCATGGGGTGTGCGACGGCGCACTTTTCGAACGAATCGCGCCACCCCGCGCTCCGCACATGCTTCATCACCTCCGCCGGAGATCCCGACGTCAGCCCCGCGCACCGCGGACCGCCCGCACCGAGTCCGGCCGCACCCCTGGCGGACAACGCCCACGTCGGAGACCATGGCGCCCTGCCCACCCGGCCGCTCCCCCAGGAGACGGCACCCCGGACGACCGGCGCATACGGCTTCCCCCGAGCTCCCGGCCGCACACCGTGCGACCGTTCGAACCGCTCTCCCCGCTCGCGACCCGTCACGGCCGGGTCCGCGGTCCCCATCGAGGAGTTGCCGAAATGTCCTACGATGCCCCTGATTTACCCTCGGACTGGTTTCCCGATCCGGCCCCGGACCGGATTCCCCACGAGCGTCCGGCCCCGACCTGGTCGACCGGCGAACAGCCGTACGACGCCTCTTCGGCGGGCCCTCGGTCCGGTGCCCACCGCACCCTGCGCCTGCTGCGGCGGGCACACCGCTGGCACCGGCGGGTGGCGACCGTCACCGCGCTCGGCTACTTCGCCGCCTTCCTGACGCTCACCGTCAAGGCACCGTCGCTGATGGCCCGCCCCGGCCCCGGCGGGCTGCCCACCGGACTGGTCCTCGCCCTCGTCCAGATCCCCGTGACCTGGCTGGCGGTCCTCCTGCACGAAGCCGCCGCGCACCGCTTCGTGGATCCCCTGGCGCGGCGCGCCCGCCGTCAGACGGGCGCGGCCGGCGCGGACCGGGAGCAGGCGCCGTGACCGGGTTGGGCGGCTCCGCCCAGTCCTGGTCCCTCGTCGCGTTCTGCTCGGTCGTCGCCCTCACCCTGCTGCTGTGCGTGCTCACCGGCCCGGAGGCGGACGACCTCGCGGAGTTCTACACCGGCTACCGGTCCCTGTCGCCGTTGCGCAACGGGCTGGCCATCGCCGGCGACTACATCTCCGCCGCCACCGTCCTCACCATCGGGGGGATCATCGCCCTGTGCGGCTACGACGGCATCGTCCTCGCCCTCAGTGCTCTGCTGTCCCTGCTGTTGCTGATGTTCCTGCTGGCCGAACCCCTCCACAACACCGGCCGCTACACCATGGGCGACGCGCTGGCCCGCCGCCACCCGGCCCGGTCGGTCCGCGTCACGGCCTGCCTGGTCACCCTCGCCGCACTCGTCCCGATGATGGTCGTCCAGCTCGCCGGTGTCGGTGAACTCCTGGCGTACGTCCTCGGGTTCTCCGACACGGGCATGCAGGACGGGTGCGTGGCAGGCGCCGGTGTCCTCATGATCAGTTATGCGGCGCTCGGCGGGATGCCCGGCACCGCGCTGGTCCAGATCTTCAAGACCGTGGCGCTGCTCGGCTCGGGGCTGGTGGTGAGCGTGCTGATCCTGCGTACGTTCGACTGGCAGCCCCAGGCGCTGTTCCATGCGGCGGCCGGGCGGAGCGGGGCCGGTGACGCCTATCTGACCTGGGGGCTGCAGTACTCCAGCAGCCCCCATCCGGCCCTGGACATGGCCAGTACCCAGTGCGCCATCGTGCTGGGCGGCGCCTGCCTGCCGCACGTCACCATGCGGATGTACACGGCGGGCACCCCGCGCCAGGTCCGCCGGGCGATGTCCTGGGCGGTCTCGTCGGTGACCCTCTTCATCCTCCTGCTCACGCTGATCTGCACCGGCGCGACCGCGCTGGTCGGTCACGACCGCATCGCCGCGGCCGACGCGCACGGCACGACCGCCTACCTGCTGGGCGCCCGTGCCGCGTTCGGAGCGGAGCTGTCCCGGCCGGAGAGTCTGCTCTTCGCCACCGTCACCACCGCCGTCTTCCTCACGCTGCTCGCCTCCGTCGCGAGCATGACGCTGGCCTGCGCCAACACCCTCGCCCACGACCTGACGGCGTCCCGCGCCACTCCCCCGGCACCGGCCCGGGAGCTCACCCTCGCCCGGTGCAGCGCCCTCGCCGTGGGCATCCCGACCATCCTGCTGGCCGTCCTCGCCCAGCACCGCAGCCTCCAGCCCCTGGCGACGGTCTCCTTCACCCTGGGCGCCTCCGCCATCGCCCCGGCGCTCATCTACACCCTCTTCTGGCGCCGCTTCACGCGCACGGCGCTGGTGGCCACCCTCGTGGTGGGCTCGCTGACGGTGCTCGCCCTGGCCCCCGGCACCACCCTGGTCTCCGGGACACCGCTGTCCGCCTTCCCCGACGCGGACTTCGCCTGGTTCCCCTACAACACGCCCGCGCTGGTCTCCGTGCCCGCGGGCTTCCTCGCCGGCTGGCTCACCACCGTCCTGGCCGGCAGGCGGTCCGCCGACCGCGAACGCAGCCGGTACGCGTCCCACGAGCGCCACCTGCTCACCGGTCCGCCGCCACGCCGCTCGCCCCGGTAGGGGCCGGAGGGCGGCGCACCGCGGGTGCGGCCGGGCGGGGTCGTCCCCCGACCCGGGCCGCGGGGCGGGAACCGGGTCGGGGCCGGGCGGATCTTTCGGCCTGTCCGACGGACGGACCTGTTCGGCGTACGAACCTGTTCGGTGGTCCGGTCTACTTGGCCGGGGCCCGGTCCTGGAGGCCGGTGGTCATGGACGTGGCGGCTGCGTTGAGCCCCGCGACCGCGGCCTTGGGCAGCGCCCCGGCGACCTTGGTGGCGAGGTCGCGGGAGGGGCCGGGGCCGGTTCCGTCCGCGTGGGCAGGGGCGGCGAGAGCCACGCCCGTCAGAGCGAGCGCGGCGGCAGTGATGATCCTCTTCATGCCCTGAGGAACGACCGTCCCCGGCCGGGGACACGACCGGCGGCGGCCGACCTCGGAAAACGCCGCCGGCCCCCGAGTGGCGGCTCCGGCCCGGTGGGACCACGCTGGATGCCGGAGAGCCGGGCCGGGCCCGCCGTCGGCACGCGGCTCGGGAACCGGGCACCGGGCCGCCGGACGTCCGGTGTTTGCCCCGCGCACACCGGGTCACCCGATCCGGCGGAGCCGCAGGGCCCCGGACAACACGAAGGACGCGAGAACGCGAGCACACCGGTACGGCGCCGTCCCGGGGCGTGCGGTCGCGTGCGCGCCGACCCCCATTGACTACACCGTGCCGACCCCCATTGACGACACCGTGAGGACTCCGTGAGGGCTCCGTCAGGACCCCGGGTCCCCGCGCGGACCGCCGCCCACTGCCCCGTGCTGAGAAAGGCAGAGTCATGACGCAGAAGCCACCCCTCACCACGACCGACTCCGGTGCCCCCGTCGAGAGCGACGAGCACTCGCTGACCGTGGGGCCCGGGGGGCCGATCCTGCTCCAGGACGCCTATCTGATCGAGCAGATGGCACAGTTCAACCGGGAGCGCATCCCCGAGCGCCAGCCGCACGCGAAAGGGAGCGGCGCGTTCGGCCGCTTCGAGGTGACCGAGGACGTCAGCGCCTACACCATGGCGGGGCTCTTCCAGCCCGGCGCCCGTACCGACCTGGTCATCCGCTTCTCGACGGTCGCCGGTGAGCGCGGCAGCCCCGACACCTGGCGCGACCCCCGCGGCTTCGCGGTGAAGTTCTACACCGGCCAGGGCAACTACGACATGGTCGGCAACAACACGCCGGTGTTCTTCGTGAAGGACCCGATGAAGTTCCAGCACTTCATCCGGTCCCAGAAGCGCCGTGCGGACAGCAACCTGCGCGACCACGACATGCAGTGGGACTTCTGGACGCTCTCCCCGGAGTCCGCGCACCAGGTGACCTGGCTGATGGGCGACCGGGGCATCCCCCGGACCTGGCGCCACATGAACGGCTACACCTCGCACACGTACATGTGGATCAACGCCAAGGGCGAGCGGTTCTGGGTGAAGTACCACTTCAAGACAGATCAGGGGATCGAGTTCTTCACCCAGCACGAGGCGGACCAGACGGCCGCCGTCGACACGGACTTCCACGTGCGCGACCTGTTCGAGCACATCCGTGACGGCCAGTACCCCAGCTGGACCCTGTACGTGCAGCTCATGCCGTACGCGGACGCCGCGGGGTACCGCTTCAACCCGTTCGACCTCACCAAGGTGTGGCCGCACGGCGACTACCCGCTCGTCCCGGTCGGGCGGATGACCCTGGACCGCAATCCGACCGACAACCACGCCGAGATCGAACAGGCGGCGTTCCAGCCGAACAACTTCGTGCCCGGGATCGGGCCGAGCCCGGACCGCATGCTGCTGGCCCGGCTGTTCTCCTACGCGGACGCCCACCGGCACCGGATCGGCGCCAACTACCAGCAGCTCCCGGTGAACGCCCCCGTCGTCGACGTCCGCACGTACTCCAAGGACGGGGCGATGGCGTACCGCAAGACGTCCGACCCGGTGTACGCCCCGAACTCCAAGGGCGGCCCCGCCGCCGACCCGGCCGCCTTCGGCCCGCCGCCGACCTGGGAGGCGGACGGCGAGCTCGTCCGTGCCGCGTACGTCTCCCACCCCGAGGACGACGACTGGGGGCAGCCCGGCACGCTGGTGCGGGAGGTGCTGGACGACGCCGCCCGCGACCGGCTGGTCGACAACGTCGTGGGGCACCTCCTCGACGGCGTCAGCGACCCGGTCCTCCAGCGGGCGTTCACGTACTGGACGAACATCGACGAGACGATCGGCAAGCGCATCGCCGACGGCGTACGCGAGAAGGGCGCCTAGCGGAACATCACGGCCACCCGACAGTGAAGGTGCCGTGCGGGCCCCCGGGCTCGCACGGCACCTTCACGAGCTCGGTGCCGTTCGTGGCACGCATCGCACCAACTGATATGAATACCTCACCGCAGGCCATGTCCACGCGGATGCCAAGGGGGGCTTCGCTCGCAGGTGGTGGGCCGCCCGGCCGCGCCGCGCTCACCGCCCGGAGACGTTCATGAGAAGTCTCGATCCCACGGATCCGCCCGCCGTCGGCGGCTACCCGCTGCTGGCGCGGCTCGGGGAGGGAGGGATGGGGCAGGTCTTCCTCTCCCGCACGTCCTCCGGCCGGCCGCTGGCGCTGAAGACCGTGCGGAGCGAACTCGCGCTGGATCCGGGGTTCGAGGAACGGTTCGCGCGTGAGATCGCCAGCAGCGACCAGGTCCGTTCGCCGTGGACGGTCGCGGTCGTCGACTACAGCGCGCCGGGGCAGCGACCGCAGTGGCTGGCCACGGAGTACGTCGCGGCGCCGGCCCTCGCCGACCGGGTGCACCGGCACGGTCCGCTGCCCGAGGCCGCGGTCCGTGCTCTCGGAGCGGAACTCGCCGAGGGGCTGCGGGCCGTGCACCGGACGGGGCTCGCGCACCGGGACGTGAAACCGTCCAACGTGCTGCTGGGCCGGCGCCATCCGCTGCTCATCGACTTCGGTATCGCCCGTGCCGCCGACGACACCCGGCACACCCGCACGGGCGGTGTCATCGGCTCTCCCGGCTACATGGCTCCCGAGCAGATCACGGGCGGCGCCGCGGCGGAACCCGGTGACGTGTTCTCGCTCGCGGCGGTCCTGGTGTATGCGGCCACCGGTGAAGGGCCCTTCCTGCGCCGCGGCGAGGAGCCCTCGGCGGCGCAGCTGCTCTACCGGATCGTGCACGAGGAACCCCGGCTCGACGGCGTACCGGAGTCCCTGCTGCCGGTGTTGACGGCGTGTCTGCACAAGGCGCCGCAATCCCGGCCCGGCGCGGTCGAGTTGCTGGAACGCCTCGGCCCCGGCTGCCCGGAGTGGGCCGCCGTCCTGCCGCCGGGTCTGGCCGAGGATCTCGCCGCGCGGGAGGCCGAACTGCGGGCCGTGCTGGAGGCGTCGAACGCCGTGCCGCCGCCGCGCACCGCGCCCGCGCCACCGGCCGCGCCCGCGCCACCGGCCGCGCCCTCGGCGCCGGTCACGCCCACGCCCTCGGTACCGGTCGCGCCCGCGCCCGCCGTGCCGGGGTTCGGTCCGCCGCCGGCGTACGGTCCTGCGGCCGGGACCGCCGCGGTTCCCGCGGCCACCGGGAACGGATCGGCCCGGACCCGGACCGCTCTCGTGGCCGTCGGGCTGCCCGTCCTGGCCGCGGCCGTCGCCGCCGCGGTCTGGTGGGGCGGAGCCGGCAACGGGGGCGGGGACGGTCAGCACACGGACGGCACGTCTCCGCCGGTGACCTCCTCCTCCGCCGCGTCCTCGTCCGGCCAGGCCGCGGCGAACGCGCTGCCCGCGGCCTGGGTGGGGACCTGGACGGGCACCGGCCCCGGCACCACCGCGGGCGACGGCGTGTTCACCGCCCGTACGACCAAGGTGTCCGTGACCCTCACCCTGCACGCCGCCGAGCGGGGCGAGCTCGTGGGCCGGCAGGTCAGCGAGGTGACCGAGGCGGGCAGCGGCGACGACATCGGCTGCACCGAGACCCTGCGGCTGCAGGAGACGCACCCGACGTCGATGGTGTTCCAGGCGGTCACCAGCACCCCCACGGATCCTTCGCTGGGTGTGGTGTGCAGACCCGGGAACCTCTACACCCTGTCGAAGCACGGGGCCGACACCCTGGCGCTCGGCGCCGAAGGCAGTCAGACGGGGGGCTCACCGACCCGCCTCCGGCGCGTCACCTGACCGGCCGCCACGGGGCGTTCACAGGGCGACGGAGAGCAGCAGCAGGAAGGCGAGGGTGCCGGGTACGACGGTCAGCGCGGCGCGCATCATCACGGCGACGGCCTGCGGACCGGTCGCGCGGTGGGTGGCCGGGGCCATCACGGCCAGCAGGACCGGGAACGCGGCAAGGACGCCCGCGGCGAAGGGGCCCAGGGCGCGGGCGGCGGTCATCGCCAGCGGGATCGTGACGGCCGACAGCGCCATCCGCGTCCCGACCTCCCGGCCGGGGCTCACCCTGCGGGTGACGGGGCGTCCGGCGGGCGGCAGGGGCGGCCAGGTCGCGAGCCCCGCGCAGGTCACGGCGAGGGCGCCGACGGCGGTCAGCCAGACGTTCGGGCACGTGGCCGCCGCCGCGGCGGCCACGGCGGTGGAGGTCAGGGCGACGGCGAGTGCGCGGGCCGGCCGCAGGGCGGGGGCGAGGCGTCCGTAGGCGAGACAGAAGCAGGCGACGGCGAGTTGGGCCGCGGCGAGGCCGCGCGCGGCCCGGGCGGCGGCGCCGCTCCCGGCGTCCAGCCACACGAGCATGGCGAACGGCACCGAGGTCATCGGCACGCCGAGCAGCAGCCCGCCCAGGCGTGGGCCGGAACGGCGTGCGACGGCGGAAACCAGCAGGACGAGGCAGGGGGCGAGGGCGGTCCGCAGCAGGATCTCCATGCCCTGGAGCCTGGCACCGATCACGCCGACTTTGGCTCGGACTTCTCGGCCCTCGGTGCCCTTGGTCTGTGGAAAGATCGGTGGCACCGACAACTTGCCGAGTTTTCCTGGGGGCGGGCTCGTGGACCGTATCGACCGGCAGATCCTGGCCATCCTGCTCACGGACGGCCGGGCGACCTATCAGGACCTGGGCCGCCGGGTGCGGCTGTCGGCCAACACGGTCGCCGATCGCGTGCGCCGGCTGCGGACGGACGGCATCGTCCGCGGCTACCGGGCCGAGGTGGACCTCGCGGCCCTGGGGCGCGGCATGGAACTGCTCAGTGACATCCGTCTGCGGGAGGGCGTGGACCGCACGGCCTTCGAGGCCCGGCTGAACGACGTCCCGCAGGTCGTGGCCGCGATGCGGCTGACCGGGGACTACGACTACCAGCTGCGGGTCGCCTGCGCGGACGCCCGCGAGTTCGAGACCGTCGTCGACCGTCTCAAGGCCGACCTCGGGGTACGGGAGGCGCGCAGCCGTCTGCTGCTGCACGAGGTCCCGCTCGGCCCGGACCGTCTCCTGAGCCCCTGACGGTGCACCGGCCCGGCCGAATCCCACACGCTCCGACACGTGTTCACTCTCCAGGCCTGGTCTGAACCAAAAAAGGCAACAAACATTGACGCGGTCGAACAGCGTGCGTAGGTTCCGGGCGAGCCGATCGAAGTGCTGTGCCGCCGCGCCCTCGGTGCGGCCCGCCCCCACCCCAGCTTCGAAGGGACGCGCCATGCGGGGTTCCCCGTCCGTCTGGAATGTCATGAACTCGCCAAGACATTGGATGCGAAGGTCGCCGCTGGTGGCCGTGCTGGCCTCCCTCGGACTCGCTCTCGGGCTGCTGCTCGGGTTCCCGGCGGCCTCGCAGGCGGCCGGCTCGTTGCCGTGCGACATCTACGCCGCGGCGGGTACCCCCTGCGTGGCCGCGCACAGCGTCACCCGCGCGCTGCTCTCCGCCTACGACGGCCCGCTCTACCAGGTGACCCGTGTCTCGGACGGGGCCACCGCCGACATCGGGCCGCTGACGCAGGGCGGGTACGCCGACGCGGCGGCCCAGGACGCCTTCTGCGCCACGGACGGCGGCTGCCGGGTCACGAAGATCTACGACCAGAGCGGCCGGCACAACGACCTCACGCCGGGGCCCGCCGGCACTTCCGGCATGGGGGCCGACCGGGGTGCCGACGCGTCCGAGATCGCCGTCACCGCGGGCGGGCACAAGGTGTACGGGCTGTGGATCTCGCCCGGCGTGGGCTACCGCTACACCGGCGTCGCCTCCGGTGTCGCCGTCGGCGGACAGCCCGAGGGCGCCTACATGGTGGCCAGCGGCACCCATGTCGGATCCGCCTGCTGCTTCGACTACGGCAACGCCGAGCGCACCCCCGCCGACACCGGCAACGGGCACATGGACGCCGTGTCCATCGCCACCACCTGCTATTTCGCGCCGTGCACCGGGAACGGCCCATGGGTGGAGGCCGACCTGGAGAACGGCATGTTCCAGGGCGACAACGGCTCCAACACCGCGAACCAGGGCAACGGTTCCGCCTTCGTCACCGCCGTCCTGAAGAACAACGGGCAGACCCGGTACGCGCTCAAGGGCGGTGACTCCCGGTCCGGCGCGCTGTCCACCTGGTGGGACGGGGCGCTCCCGACCCGGGGCGGCTATCAGCCCATGCAGCAGGAGGGCGGCATCATCCTCGGCATCGGCGGCGACAACAGCAACTGGAACCGCGGCACCTTCTTCGAGGGCGTCATGGTCGCCGGCTATCCCACCGACGCCGCCGAGAACGCCGTGCAGGCGAACATCGTCTCCGTCGGCTACAGCGGCGAGACGGACGTGCCGAACGGCCCGCAGGGAACGATCACGGGCCCGGGCGGCACGTGCGTGGACGTCGCGGCCGACGACACCGGCACCGACGGCGCCGCCGTACAGCTGTGGGACTGCCAGACGTACGCCGAGGACCAGCACTGGACGCACAACCCCGACGGCTCGCTGTCGACCCTCGGCCGCTGCCTCGACATCGAGGGCAACGGCACGGCGGCCGGGGCGAAGCTGGAGCTGTGGGACTGCAACGGGGTCGGCGGACAGAAATGGGTCCAACAATCCGACGGCTCCCTCCTCAACCCCCAGTCCGGACGCTGCCTCGACTCCCCCAGCGGCGCCACCGCCAACGGAACCCGCCTGCAGATCTGGGACTGCAACGGCTCCGGCGCACAGAAGTTCTCGGTGAACGGCGGCGGGCCGGTCAAGGGTCCGGGCGGCACGTGCGTGGACGTGGCCGCCGACGACACCGGCGGCGACGGCGCCGCCGTACAGCTGTGGAGCTGCCAGTCGTACGCGGTCGACCAGCACTGGTACCACGGTTCGGACAATTCCCTGTCCACGTTGGGGCGTTGCCTGGACATCGTGGGCAACGGCACGGCGGCCGGCACCAAGGTCGAGTTGTGGGACTGCAACGGGGTCGGCGGACAGAAATGGGTCCAACAATCCGACGGCTCCCTCCTCAACCCCCAGTCCGGACGCTGCCTCGACTCCCCCAGCGGCACCACCGCCAACGGAACCCGCCTGCAGATCTGGGACTGCAACGGCTCCGGCGCGCAGAAGTTCGCGCTGGGTTGAACGCCGGCGGCCCGGTGTCACTCCTCGGGCACCGGGCCGCCGGACGCTCCCCAGGTCACGAGTGAGCGTGCGTCGCTCAGGACCGCGCGGCGGAAGGTCCGGCCGTAGTGCTGCAGGCCCATGCGGCGTACGAGCCGGTCCTCGCACTCGCCGCGCAGCGCCGCCATCTCCGGTGTGCCGCGCTGCGGGTGTCCGACCGTCTCCCAGAAGCGCGCCGCCCCGCCGAAGGCGTACGCGGCGGCGGGCTCCTCCCCCGCATCGGCCAGGGCGATGGCGAGGAGGTCCATGACCATGGCGATCCCGAAGGCGTCGCCGATGTGCCGCTTGGCGTCGAGGGCGGCCCGCGCGTGGCGTACGGAGTCGTGCGGTTGCCCGCTGAGGTAGGCGATGAGGGCCAGCTGGTGCTCCGCGTAGGAACGGGTCCAGTGCTCGTCCAGCCCCGCGCAGAGGTCGCGGAGTTCGAGGGCCTCCTGCCGGGCCTGGTCCAGCCGGCCGGAGCCGGTGAGCCCGAAGACGTGCACCAGGCGGCACAGGACCGCCGGTGCGGTCAGCTGTCCCCGGCGGGTCGCGGTGGCGCCGGGCGTCGTCGTCTCGACGCCGTTCACCGCGGCGAGGGGGCGCCCTTCGAGCAGGTGCAGCAGGCCCTCCAGGTAGGCGGCCCGCCCCAGCCCCTCGGCGTCGAGGACCTCCGTGGCGGCGCGCCGGCAGGCGGCGGCCGTCTCGTGCGCCGCGGCCTGCTCACCCTGCAGGGTCAGGGTCAGCCCCAGGCTCCACAGTCCCTGCACCCACGTCTCGTCCCGGTCCCGGGCGGCCGGCACGGTCGCCGTCTCCAGATACCGGCGGGCCTCGTACAGGTAGCCGGAACAGACCCAGAAGAAAGTGACGTTGCCGATCATCTCCAGTGCCGCGGCCGGGTCGGTCGCCAGGAGGTGGTCGGCCGCCAGCCGGATGTCGTCGTGCAGGAACCCGATCCGCCGGTACCAGCCCCCCTGCGCCGGGCCGAACCACTCATGGTGGGCCCGCCGGGTCAGGGCCAGCAGATACCGGGCGTGCCGGTCGGCGAGTTCCCGCTCGCCGCCGAGCTCGGCCAGCCACATCCGGCCGTACTCGCGCACGGCGTCCAGCATCCGGTACGCCCCGTCCTTCCGGACGACGACGGACTTGTCGCAGAGCGAGACGAGCGTCCACCCGACGCTGCCCGGCGAGAACGGGGCGCCACCGGCCAGCTGTCCCGCGAGCTCGTCGTCGAAGTGGGCGGGCAGGTAGGAGAGCCGCGCCCACAGCAGCCGTTCCTGCGGGGTGCACAGCTCGTGGCTCCAGCCGATGGTGGTGCGCAGCGCCGCATGCCGGGGCGGCCACCTCCGTGTCGGCGCCCGGGGCAGGTCGACGGCCCGGTAGGGGCCCGCGCAGAGGTCGGGCAGCGACATGCTGCGTAACTGACCGGCCGCGAGCTCCAGCGCCAGCGGGAGCCGTTCCAGCTGTTCGCACAGGCTCACGGCCAGTTGCCGGTCGCTGTCGTCGACGAGCGGGCTGCCCGCCGCCGCGGCCCGGTCGGCGAACAGGGCGACCGCTTCCTCGACGGAGGCGAACGGCTCGATCTCGACCACCGCCTCGCCCCGCACCCGCACCGGCTCCCGGCTGGTGGCCAGGATGCGCAGGTTCGGGCAGGTCGTCAGGAGATCGCCGGCCAGGTCGCGGCACTCGGCCGGCAGATGCTCGCAGGAGTCGAGCACCAGGAGCATCCCGCGGTCGCCGATCCACGCGCAGACGGCGTCCGCCGGCAGCCGCGCGGTGTGGTCGGAGAGGCCCAGCGCGTCCGCGACGGTGGCCGCCAGCAGCTGTCCGTTGCGCAGCGGGGACAGGTCCGCCCAGGCGACCTCCGGGCTTCCCCCGCCCGCCGCCGCGGCCAGGGCCACGGCCCGCCGGGCGAGCCGGGTCTTGCCGACCCCGCCCGGGCCGCTGAGGGTGACCAGTCTGCTCCCGGCCATCACCGTGGCGATCCGGTCCAGTTCCGCCGCCCGGCCGACGAAGGAGGTTTCCGCGTCCCACATCATCCACACCATGCGCACATCCTCGTGGCGGCCCGGTGCGCGGTGAGCCGATCACGGCATTGCCGCGTCCCCCGCTCCCCCGGCCTCTACTCTGGAACGAGGCCTGCCGTGAGCGCGTGAGGATCACCCGCCCGGGTGAACCGCTGATCGTGTAGGCATACCGGGGGCCGGTCAGTCGCCGCCGGGCCGATGCGGATCCTCCAGTCGGGCGAGCCAGGTGGTGAGCAGCGCTTCGAGCGACTCGGCCTCGGCGGGGGTCAGCAGGTCCACCAGGCGGCGTTCGTTGCGCATGTGGTCGGTGAAGGCCCGGTCGACGAGTTCGCGTCCCGGGGTGGTGAGGGCGACGATGCGACCGCGCTGGTCATCGTCGGAGCGGCGGCGGGTGACGAGTCCGGCCCGTTCGAGGCGGTCGATCCGCTTCGTCATCGCGCCGGTGGTGACCATGGTGTGCGCGGCGAGCTCGCCCGGCGCCCGCTCGTAGGGCTCCCCGGCGCGGCGCAGGGCGCACAGGACGTCGAACTCCCCCTCGCCGAGGCCGTACCGGCCATAGACGAGGCAGAGCTCCTCGGTGAGCCGGCCGGCCAGGCGGTGCAGCCTGCCGATCACTCCCTGCGGGGCGATGTCGACGTCGGGCCGCTCGCGTCGCCAGTCGGCCTGGATGCGGGCCACGCGGTCGACGGGTTCACCGTGGTTCATGCTTCCACCATACCTTCCCGGGAAGCTATATTGGCTTCCATGGAAGCTAATTCGCGCTGGGTGGCGGTCACCGCGGTGGCGCCGGTGGCCTGGGGTGCCAACTACTACGTGACCCACGCGTTCCTGCCGGCCGACGGTCCGCTCTACGGGGCCGCCCTGCGGGCGCTGCCCGCGGGGCTCGTCCTGCTGGCCCTGCGCAGGCGACGGCCGCACGGCGCGTGGTGGTGGCGGTCCGCGGTACTGGGGCTGCTCAACATGAGCGTGTTCTTCGTCCTCGTCTACGCGGCCTCGCAGCTGCTTCCGACGAGCGTCGCCTCCACCGTCATGGCGGTCTCGCCCCTGACGATGATGCTCGTCGCCTGGCCCCTGGTGTCCGAGCGGCCCCGGCCCGCCCAACTCGCCTGCGCGGCGCTCGGACTCGGCGGGGTCTGCCTCATGCTGCTCACGGGGGTGCGGGGCGCGAGCGTCCCGGGCGTCCTGGCGTCGGCCGCCGCCATGCTGGTGTCGGCGTTCGGGCACGTCCTGACCAAACGGTGGAGCGCCGGTACCGACGTACTCGCCTCGACCGCCTGGCAGCTCACCGCCGGCGGCCTCTTCCTGCTCCCGGTCGCCGCCGTGGTCGAGGGTCCGCCACCGGCGCTCTCCGTACCGGCGCTCCTCGCGTTCGGCTACGTCTCCCTGGTCGCCACCGCGCTCGCCTTCGTCGCGTGGTTCACCGGGCTGCGGCACCTGTCCGCCGGAACGGTGGGGCTGATAGGGCTGCTCAACCCCGTCACGGGCGTCCTGCTCGGCACCGTGGTCGCCGGGGAGGTGCTGACCGGCCGGCAGATATGCGGACTCGTCCTGGTCCTGGCCGGAGTCGTCCTGGGCAGGACCGGGCGGAAGGGCCCGCCGCCTCTCCCCCAGGAGAGCCGGCCGTCCTTCCGCCGCGGGCGCCGCGGGTCAGAGCGCCGTGGACGTCTCCTCTCCTGACGCGCTGCCCGTGAGCCACTGGTCCCAGCCGAGGTTGAAGTCGGCGTAGCCGTTGTCGGCCGGGGCCTTGCCGCGGGGCGAGCCGGTGATGGTGACGGGGTCGCCCTGCTTGACCTGGCCGTAGAACCACTTCGCGTCCGACAGGGACAGGTGGACGCAGCCGTGCGAACCGCGGGCGCTGCCGCTGCCCGGGTTGGGGTCGCCGGTCGAGTAGTGCACGTAGGTGCCCGACTGGGTGAGGTGGACGTCCCAGGGCAGCGTCAGGTCGTAGAAGTTGGCGCTGCCCTTGTCACAGCTGATGCCGACGCTGCAGGAGGTCATGTGGACCTTCTCCTGCTTGTCGATGACGGCCATCGTGCCGTCCCATGTCGGGTACTGGGCGCTGCCCGCGTTGATCGACAGGGTGCGCACGGCCTGGCCGTTGCGGGTCACCTTCATGGTGTGGCCGGTCACCGAGACGTCCGCCCGTACGTCGTCGCCGATCGTGAAGGTGTGCGTGTAGCCGTGCACGCCGTAGCGTCCGTTGCCGTTGCTGACGCCCGTCATGTCGGCGTCGATCCGCACCTTCGTGCCGGAGGGCCAGTAGGTCTTCGGCCGCCAGTCGGCGCGCCGGTCGCCCATCCAGTGCCAGGCGCCGACCACCGGCTGCGAGGTGCTGACCTTCATGTGCTTCTCGACCGTGGCCTTCGCCTTCGCCGCCACCGGGTTCGTGAAGATCACCGAGATCGGCATGGCCACGCCGACCGTGGTGCCCGTCTGCGGGGTGATCGTGTCCAGCAGCATCGGCGGGCCCGCGGGCTTGGTGGGACTGGGCGAGGCGCTCGCGCTCGGCTTCCCGGACGCCTTCGCGTCGTCCCCGCTCGCCTTGTCGCTGCCGCCCCCGCCGCCGCAGGCGGTCACGCCCACCAGCATTGCGACCGTACCGACTGCGATGCCTATGCCGCCCTTGCGCCGTCCCACGCCCTGCCCCACTCACTCGTCTCGCTCCGCGGCCTCGACAGGCCCCACTGTCCGTGAGACTGCCGAAGCACGGGTTCCAGTTCCCCGGGGCACGTAAAGCATGGATCAAGAATCGGTGCGCGGCGGGCCGTGGGGCCGTCGGACGCCGGGCGCAGGGCAGGGCCGGCGGGGTGGATACGCGGCAGCGAACGAGGAGGGCTGAGTGCCCGTCACGGGGTCCGTCGTCACCGGCCGTGCCCGCAGCGCGATGCAGGCCCGCCCGGACGGGTGAGGTCCATGTAGTCGCCATCGTTCTGGAACGCTCGGCAACACCCGTGCGTCCGGACGGGGTTGGACGCAACGGCTCGGTAAATTCCTTCCGTGCGTTGGTCCGGAGTTCACCGGCCGCACCTGACGCACCGCACCGCCCGGGGCCCACAGTGAACGACGGCCCG
Organism: Streptomyces sp. NPDC048278; assembly: GCF_040652195.1. Classification (NCBI taxonomy): domain Bacteria; kingdom Bacillati; phylum Actinomycetota; class Actinomycetes; order Kitasatosporales; family Streptomycetaceae; genus Streptomyces; species Streptomyces sp. NPDC048278. The sequence goes on along the minus strand of NZ_JBEZLP010000010.1, from coordinate 95,969 downwards.
ACCTCGTGGCTGGGCCTGCCGTCACTCCCGCAAAGGCCTTCCTGCCGGAGGGCCCGCGAAAGGAGCAGCCATGGCTGAACTGACCCGTCGCAGACTCCTGGGCTCCGCCGCCGGCGCGCTCGGCGGCGCCGCGGCCCTCTCCCTCCTGCCGCCCAGCGTCCAGAAGGCCGTCGCCGCCGGAGCGCCGAGGAACGGCTCCCTGCACGACATCGAGCACGTCGTCATGCTGATGCAGGAGAACCGGTCCTTCGACCACTACTTCGGCACCCTCTCCGGCGTCCGCGGCTTCGCCGACCCGCACGCGCTGAAGCTGGACGACGGGCGGTCCGTCTTCTACCAGCCCGACGCCGTCAACCCGAAGGGCTACCTGCTGCCCTTCCACCTCGACACCCACAAGTCGAGCGCCCAGGCCATCCCCTCCACCAGCCACGCCTGGGCCGTGCAGCACCAGGCCTGGAACAACGGCAAGATGGACCAGTGGCTGCCCGCCCACCGCAAGGCCGACGGCGTCAACGGCCCGTACGTGATGGGCTACTACACCCGCAAGGACATCCCCTTCCAGTTCGCCCTCGCGGAGACGTTCACCATCTGCGACAACTACTTCTGCTCGGTGTTCGGCCCGACCTGGCCCAACCGGCTGATGTGGATGACCGGTTCGATCGACCCGGGCGGCACCCTGGGCGGCCCGGTGATCAGCAACGCGGCGCCCACGCCGTACCGCTGGACGACGTACGCCGAGCGTCTGCAGGCCGCCGGGATCTCCTGGAAGGTGTACCAGGAGGAGGACGACTACGGCACCAACATGCTGGAGCAGTTCGCGTCGTTCAAGAACGCGCAGCCCGGCTCCGACCTGTACGAGCGGGGGGTACGGCCGCAGGCGCACGGCACCTTCGAGGACGACGCCCGCAACGACCGGCTGCCGACCGTGTCGTGGATCTGCCCGACGAGCTACCAGTCGGAGCACCCGGACTACCTGCCGGCCGCGGGGGCCGACTACGTGGCGTCCAAGATCGAGGCCATCGCGTCGAACCCGAAGGTGTGGCGGAAGACCGCCTTCATCCTCAACTACGACGAGAACGACGGCCTGTTCGACCATGTGGCACCGCCGACCCCGCCGGCCGGCACGAAGGACGAGTTCGTCAAGGGCCTGCCCATCGGCGGTGGCTTCCGGGTCCCCGCGATCATCGTCTCCCCGTGGACCGTCGGCGGCTGGGTCGCCTCCGAGGCCTTCGACCACACCTCCGCCCTGCAGTTCCTGGAACGCTTCACCGGCGTCGCGGAACCCAACGTGACCGACTGGCGCCGGCGGACCTTCGGCGACCTCACCACCGCCTTCCGCTTCCGCGATGCCCGGCCACGCCCGCCGCGGCTCCCCCACGACACCGCCCAGCAGCTGGCGAAGGCGAAGGAGGAGGTCGCCACCCTCCCCAAGCCCACGCTCCCGCAGAACGACCAGACCTACCCCCGCCAGGAGAAGGGCCACCGCCCGCACACCTGACCCCCTGGGCAGAAGGACACGGCCGAAGCGGCCCCGCCCGCCGGAACGCGCGGTCCGGCGGGCGGGGTGGAGCGACGTACTAGGCCTGGGCGGCCGGTTCCAGTGCCTCCACGGCTGCCGCGGCAGCGGACGAGTCCTGGCCGTAGAAGATGTCGATGTCGACCTCTTCGCCGCCCATGGTCAGCGTGTCCCAGGCGCCGCTGAGGACGAGCATGCGCAAGGTGGCCGGCTGGAGGGTGCGCAGGCGTTCCAGGATCGCCTCGTCGTCCGGCATGCCCGACAGACGGGTGGCCAGGCGGTCGCGGATGGCCTGCATGCGCTCAAGGAGCGTCTTGGTGTCGGCCTCGCGGTCCGGGTCCTCGGGGATCCCGTCGATGCCGTGGCCGATGATGTCCTTGATCGCCCAGGTGACGCCCCGGTCGTCGGTGGTGACCATCGCCTTCCAGGCCCGGCTCTTGTGCCGGTACTGCAGCATCGACATCGCCGCCTCGTGGCGCAGGAAGTCCGCGTCCCGGAACGACCTGCCGTTCCACGCCCCGTTGAGGGAACGGGCCAGCGAGATGGCGGAGGCGAGGCCGCTGTTGAGGCCGCGGCCCGGCCAGAAGTGGATCGCGTTGGCGGCGTCGCCCAGCAGGAAGCCGTACGTGCCCGGCGAGGTGGTGGTGGGAGGCAGCAGCTCGGCGGAGAACCGGGGGCGTTGCACCATGTCCAGGCGGAAGCTGGTGACCGCCGACAGGTCGTCGGCCTCGACGCCGAACAGCAGCAGCCCCTCCTGCACCCGCCGCCACAGGGCCGAGCCCTTGACCAGGGCGGGCAGGAACAGCGTGCCGTGCGTCGAGCACTGGAAGTCGCCGTACTCGTCGCGGTCCATCAGGCACGGCCGGGAGGCGATGCACTCCTCGAAGACGCGCCGGACCGGGTCCAGGCCGATCACCTCGGCCGCCTCGGCGTCGGTCAGCCGCATGTTGAGGAAGCCCTCGCCGCGCAGCGAGTTGAGCAGGAAGCGGTTCTGGGCGACCGTCAGCAGGACCGCCATGGGGTCGGTCAGGCCGGACTTCACCCGCAGGCCGAGGACGACGTCCTGGAGGTGGCGGCCGTCGAGGGAGTAGATCGACTCGTCGGCCTTGCCGAACCGGGCGGCGAAGTGCTCCCGGGTGCGCGACCGGCCGCCGTCGCAGATCGCGAGCACGTGCTGGGAGGCGAGCGCCTCCTGCTGCTCCGCCGGGTCGAACCGGGCGGGTATGAGGCGTATCCGGTCCCGCTTCTCGTTGGCCAGCTCCAGCAGGCGGTCCTCGATGTAGGCGATGCGCATGTTGCGCGGGCTGTGGTCGCCCACCGAGTCGGGGCCGGAGGGCCACATCTCCGTGAAGTGGTCCGGGTCGAAGAGGCGGGCCTGTACCTCCTCGGGCCATGCGAGGTACTGGCGGCTCTGCACGGTCACCACCTGCTGGCGCCGTACGTTGCCCTCGTCCTGGCCCTTCCAGACCACGGTGCGGCCCTGCTTGCGCCACCTGTTGTCGTAGACGGTGATCTTCACCTGCGACCCGAGGAAGTGCTCCAGGAGCAGGGCGAGGGACAGTCCGACGGGGCCGCCGCCGGCGACGGTGACCTGGAGTACGGGGCCCTTCTCGCTCGCCTGCCCGGCGTGGGTGACGGACCGGGGCAGGGAGAGCGCCATCAGCGTCTCCATGGCGTCCGCCACTTCGAAGCGGAACTCCTGGTCGCCCAGGGTGATCTCGTCACCGGGCTGCAGCAGCCGGACCTCCACCTCCTCCCCGTTGACCAGCGTGCCGTTGCTGCTCTCCAGGTCGTGCAGGACGTAACCCTTGTCCTCGTCGAAGAGGATCTCCGCGTGGAAGCGGGAGACGCTGAGGCTGGAGATGACGACGGTGTTCTCCGAGTTGCGCCCAAAGGTGACGCGGGTGTCCAGGACCGGGATGCGCTCCCCCGCCAGCAGACCTTCGAGCCCGACCAGCACCGGTGCCACGGTACTTCCTTCCAGGAGTCATTGATCTCGACAGCACTGCGGCACCCCTGCCGAACCGTGAGATCGATCGGGTGTGACGGCGCCACGGCTCTGCCGGCGGCGTCCGGCTTTCCTCACCAAATCGCCCCCATCTGGGAGCTTATACTTGCGCAGCCAAGCGGTTCCAGTGGGCGCCACGCTGCGATCTCGCGCCGACGCAACGGGAGTTCACCGTTTTCGGCCAGTGCTCCGGATGGGCGTGCGCGGGGAGCCCGGCCCTGGGCCGGGCGGGTCGTCGTCGGCCGGAACGCGGCGCGGGCCGGGCGGTTGCCGCCCGGCCCGCGTTCCCTGCTGGTCGCCGGTCAGCCGGCGTGGCCGTCCGAGCGCTTGCGGTGCAGGCTGAAGGTCTCGAAGACCGACAGGTCGCCGTTCGGCTTGTTCACGTTGTAGTACGTGACGTGCATCCGGGTGGTGTCACCGGGGTGCCGGCCGGGGTCGACGGTGAACGCGGCGAAGCCGTAGGGGTGTTCGACGTCCCGGACGCCGACCCACACCGCCTTCTCCTGTACGTAGGTGGAGGTGCGCTTGCCGTTCGAGCCGGCGGTCGAGGAGACGGCGGTGATCACCTTGCCGGTGCCGTCGTTGAAGAACTTCTGGTTGGTGGTGCCCGAGACACCGCCGCCGCCGAGGATCATGTGCACGGTGCCCAGGTTGGCGTCGATGTCGTCGGTGGCCTGGGAGACCGGGTTGGGGGTCAGCGTCTCGCTGCCGTTGACCACACCGCGCACGGCCAGCGAACGCTCGTAGTTGTGCTCGTGCCCGCAGAGCACCAGGTCGACGCCGTACCGGTCGAAGAGCGGGCCGTACTTCTCGCGCAGGCCGAGGTCGGCGCCGTTGGCGTCCGAGGAGCTGACCATGACCTGGTGCATGGCCACGACCACCCAGTCGACGTCCTTCGAGGAGCGCGCCGCCTTCAGTTCCTTCTCCAGGAAGGCGAGCTGGCGACCGCCGGAGTAGCCGCTGATGTAGATGTCGCCGCCGTCCTGGAGGCAGTTGTCGTCGTTCTGCAGGACGATGACCCGCACCGAACCGGCCGTGAACGCGTACCACAGGCCCGCGAGTTCGGCGTCGGTCTCGGTGGAGGGCAGCGAGAAGTACGCCTGGTAGGCGCCGAGGCCCAGCGGGCCGTTGGCCTTCTCGATCTCGTGGTTGCCGGCCGCCGGCATCCAGGGGCGGAAGCGCGCCGAACGGGTGTTGTTGGTGAAGAAGTTGTTCCAGGTGCGCACCCGGTCGACGTCCAGGTTGGCGTAGCAGAGGTCGCCGTTGAGGAGGTGGAACAGCGGGGCGACCTGCTCGATGCCGGTGACGATGTCCTTCGTCGCGGGCGTGGAGTTGGCGTCCAGGCCGACGCTGCCGTCGGCCGCCCAGGTGACCTGGGGGGCGGACTGGTCGCCGAAGCTGGTGAAGGTGACCGGCCGGCGTCCCTGCGGAGCCGTGCGGAACGTGCCGCTGTCGGGGGTCGCCCCCTCGTGCGTGGCGAGGTAGAGGTAGTCCGTGTCCGGGGTGAGCCCCTTCAGGAGGGCGTGGTGGACGTAGACGGTGCGGTTCGAGGTGCCGTCGAGGTAGGTGACGGTCTGGGCCTTCTTGCTGGAGCCGAAGCCGTGCTCCAGGGTGCCGTAGCGCACGACGGGCTTGGTCACCGGACGGTCCGTGATCCACGACACCGTCATCTGGGTGCGCGGGTCGGCCCCGAAGGTCAGGTGCAGGCCCTGGACGGGGGACGCGCCGGAGGAGTCCGCGGTGAGGTGGAAGGCCGGCGCGGCGAGCGGGGCGGCCTGTGCCGTACCCGCCCCCAGCAGGCCGGTGGCGGCGGCGCCCGCCCCCGCGGTGCCCAGCAGGCCCAGCGCGTGCCGGCGGCTGAGTCCCTCCTGGTCCCCCTGCGATCTGTCCTCTGTCGACTCTGTGTGTGTGGTCATGACGCCCTCCCGACGAGCAGCTGTGCCGACGACGACCGCACCCTTGCCCAGCCCAACTGCTGCCGCATGAACACCACATGACCACCTGGCCATCACACGTCAGTCATCAGGGCGCCCAGACCGACACCTGCCCGTGCCTTTACCGGCCGCTGCCCCGCCCTTGACCTTCGGGGGCCGCCGGCGACCCGGCCGGGTGTGCGCAGGCCGGCGTCGGACGGGCTTGTAACATGCTGGTCCGACCCTGGAGGACATGGATGCGCGCCGGTGACCACGCCGACTCCCTCGACCGGGCGACGCAGGATTTCGTCGCGGCGCGCCCGCAGCTCTTCGGCATCGCCTACCGGGTGATCGGCAGCGCCGTGGAGGCCGAGGACGTCGTCCAGGAGGCGTGGGTGCGGTGGCAGAACACCGACCGGGCCGGCGTCCACGAGCCGACCGCCTTCCTGGCGACGGTGACCACCCGGCTGGCGATCAACTTCACGCAGTCGGCCCGGGTGCGCCGCGAGTCGTACGTCGGGCCCTGGCTGCCCGAGCCCGTGAACACTAGCGCGGATCCGCAGCTGGGCGCCGAGCGGGCGGCGGCGGTCGACCTGGCGGTGCTCTTCCTGCTGGAGAAGCTGAACCCGGTGGAGCGGGCCGCGTACGTGCTGCGGGAGGCGTTCGACTACACCTACCGGCGGATCGCGGACATCGTGGAGACCAGCGAGGCCAATGCCCGCCAGCTGGTGAGCCGGGCCCGCAAGCGGCTGGCGGCCGAGCACCGGGAGCCGGTCGGCTCCGCCGAGCACCGGCGCTTCCTCGAGGTGTTCCTCGCCGCCGCGCGGCACGGCGACCTGTCGGTGCTGGAGGAGGTCCTCACCGAGGACGTGGTCAGCTACACCGACGGGGGCGGCGTGCGCGGGGCGTCGAAGATCCCGGTGTCCGGGCTGCCGCACGTCTCCCGGTACCTCGTCGCCTTCGCCCCGCGGTTCTGGCCGCAGGCCCAGGTGCGCTGGGTCGAGGCCAACGGCAGGCCGGCCGTCCTTGTCTCCGCCTCGGGAACCGCGGTGGCCCTGCTGTCCGCCGACGTGTCGGCGCGCGGCATCGAACGTCTGCTGTGGGTGATGAACCCCGCCAAGCTGGCTCGCTACGTGGCGTCGCTGGACGGGTGACGCGCCCGTTCACCGGTTTTCCCGGACCGTGTGTCACAGACACGGAGGCTGCCCGGTCTCTTCTGATGGAAGCACCAGAGAGATCCCGAGAGGAATTCCGTCATGAAGATCGTAGTGATCGGTGGCACCGGGCTCATCGGCTCGAAGCTGGTCCGCAGGCTCGGTGAGCAGGGCCACGAGGCGGTCGCCGCCGCGCCCGGTACCGGCGTCGACACGCTGACCGGTGAGGGCCTGGCCGAGGCCCTGGAGGGCGCCACGGTCGTGGTCGACGTGTCCAACTCCCCCTCGTTCGAGGACCAGGCCGTCATGGACTTCTTCCGTGTCTCCACGGCCAACCTCCTCAAGGCGGAGGCCGAGGCCGGCGTGCGGCACCATGTGGCACTGTCGGTGGTGGGCACCGACCGGCTCCAGGGCAGCGGTTACTTCCGGGCCAAGCAGGCCCAGGAGGAGCTGATCGACGCGTCCGGCATCCCCTACTCCATCGTCCACGCGACCCAGTTCTTCGAGTTCGCGAAGGGGCTCGCCGACGGGGTCACCGTGGACGGCACCGTGCGGCTGCCCGCCGGGCGGATCCAGCCCATGGTCTCCGACGACGTGGCCGAGGCCGTGGCCCGCGCGACGGTCGGCGCCCCGGTGAACGGCGTGGTGGAGGCCGGCGGCCCGGAGAGCTTCGAGCTGGAGGAGTTCGTCCGGATGGGGCTCACCGCCCAGGACGACCCCCGCGAGATCGTCACGGACCCGCAGGCCACGTACTGGGGTGCCGAGCTCCAGGAGGACACGCTGCTGCCGGGCCCGGACGCGGAGCTCGGCGAGGTCAGGTTCGCCGACTGGCTCGCCGGGCAGGAGTAGCGCCCGCTCCGTGGACGGCGACCGTCGGAGTCCGTGACCGACGTGTCCGTGACCGACGTGTCCCTCGGTCTACGACGCGCCGACCAGCACCATGGTGACGCACAGGGCCATCGCCGCGGTGACCAGGAGCATCCCGGTCAGCGTGCCGCGCAGCCACCGGCCGAAGCGGGCGTGATGGCGTTGTTCGACCGCGCTGACGCTGGCGGCGATGTGCTCGGTCACCATGTGGGCGACGTAGGCCTGTTCCTGGAGATACCAGCGCTCGATGTCCGTCTTCTGTTCCTGGGTCAGCCCCGGTTCGCGGGCGACGAAGGCCGCGACGCGCCGGCGTGCCGCTCGCAGATGGGCCTGCTGGTACAGGAAGTCCTGGATGTCGGTCAGGCCGCGGGCGGCCTCCTCGCTCGTGTCCATGGTGTGCTCCACAGGTGAGGCGGCTGCTGTCCGGCCGGTCGCAGTGGTGCTCGGGCGCGGTGTACGCGCATCAACGCCGGGAGGGAGAGCAGCGCGCACGAACGTATCGAGCCGGGACTGGTCGGGGCCGGCGGTCTCGCGAACGCCGTGGTGAGAGCAGGAACAAGCGGTGCGGACGTCCAGCGTGGCAAGTTCCGCACGCGGTCGCAAGGGTGTCGGCACCGGTGCGATACGGCGTACCCCGCGGACTACGTCAGTTGACGGAATCGGCCGCGCCGAAAAGGGACCATGGGCACGGAATCCGACGCTGTCCCTGGAGGGGGCCGTCGCCGTGACGCGGAAGGCACTCGCCTTCAGTGTGCGCCGTGCCTTCGGCGGAGGTGTCCCGCCGGCGGTACAGGGCAAGTTCGACGGCCGCGCCGCTGCCCGGCCTCGGCACTGTCTTGACCCGCCGAATGGGGTCCGTGACCGTTGGGATGGTTTGGCGAGGTCAGCGGCACAGTCGACTGAGGGGCGGCGACGTGGGAGTCACGCAGCTGGACACGGAGGTAGTGATCGCAGGGGCCGGCCCGACGGGCTTGATGCTCGCCGGCGAACTGCGACTGGCGGGCGTCGACGTGGTGGTGGTCGAACAGCTCGCCGCACGGACGGGGGAGTCACGGGCCGGCGGAATGCACTCCCGTACATTGGAGGTACTGGACCAGCGTGGCATCCTGGACCGCTTCCTCGCCGTCGGACAACTGACGCCGGTGGGGCACTTCTCCGGCCTCTGGCTGGACTTCGACGGGATGGAGTCCAGGCGCCCGATGCCGCTGATGCTCCTGCAGGACGTCATCGAACGGCTGCTGGAGGAGTGGGGCGCCGAGCTCGGCTCCCGGGTGCGCTGGTCGTCCGCGGTGAGCGGGATCCGGCAGGACCAGGACGGCGTGACGGTCGAACTGCGTACGGCAGAAACGGATCCGGCAACGCTGCGGGCTCGATACCTGGTGGGCTGCGACGGCGGGCGCAGCACGGTCCGCAAGCTGTCGGACATCGGTTTCCCCGGCACGCCGGCGACCATGACCGCGCTGCTCGCCGATGTGGAACTTCCCGATCTCCCCGAGGACTTCATCTTCATGCGGCGCTGTGCGGGCGGTCACTTCTCGGCGCTCGCCCTGGAACCGGGCTGGCACCGGGTGATCACGTCCGAGTACGACCGCGTCGCGGACCGCGACGAGCCCGCGACGTTCGAGCAGGTACGGGAGTCGCTGATCAGGCTCGCGGGCACCGACTTCGGCATGCGCAGTCCCAGGTGGATATCCCGGTTCGGTGACGCCGCACGACAGGCGGACCGGTACCGCAAGGGCCGGGTGCTGCTCGCCGGCGACGCGGCCCACATCCACTACCCGGCCGGCGGGCAGGGTCTGAACCTCGGCGTACAGGACGCGGTGAACCTCGGCTGGAAGCTCGCCTCGGTCGTCCGCGGCCGGTCGCCGGAGAGCCTGCTGGACAGTTACCACACCGAACGCCACCCCGTGGCGGAGGGCGTTCTTCACAACACCCGGGCGCAGGCGGCCCTCGCCCGCCCCGGCGCCCAGACGGAGGCGCTGCGCGAGGTGTTCGGCTCGCTCATGGTGTTCGACGACGTGAACCGGTACCTGCGCAACGCGATCACCGCACTGGACATCCGGTACCCGATGGACGGCTTCCACCCGCTGGCGGGCCGCCGGGTTCCCGATGCCGATCTCAAGACGCCTGACGGCACCACCCGTGTGTACGAGTTGCTGCACTCCGCCCGGCCCGTACTTCTGGACCTGCGGGGCAGTGCCGAGTTGGCGACCGTGGCCAGGGGCTGGGCCGAGCGTGTCGATCTCGTCGAGGCACGCAGCGAGGACGACCACTGGGCCGTCCCGTCCGTCGGCGAGATTCCCGCTCCTGCCGCGCTCCTTGTCCGCCCCGACGGCCACGTGGCCTGGGCGGCCGACCCCGGCGCGCTCGACACCGTGGCCCTGCGAACCGCTCTCGCCACCTGGTGCGGCCCGGCCGAACAGCGGTGAAGCGGGCGACGGACACCCGCTTCCCAAGACGTGCCGAGGCTGCCCGGTGGCTACGGGGCGGGCTCGGTGCAGTACTCGGCGTTCACGAGCGGAAGCACGGTCTCCGCTCCCCAGTCGGCGTTGTAGTCGAACGCCAGCTGGTGGCGGCCGTCCTCCGTGGTGGCGGCCAGGGTCAGCCATCCCGGCACGGCTCCGTCGTGGTACCAGAGAACGGTGCCGCAACTCAACGCGAAGCGCTCGATGTCCAGCCCGTAGGACGCACCGGGGAAGTCGGGATTGGCGACGGTGGTCTTCATCGCCTTCAGCTGCCTCGGCGGCAACAGCTTCCCGCGCATCAGGGCACCGTAGAACCGGTTCAGATCGGCGGCGCTGGAGATGAGATCGCTGCTGCCCCAGCCCTGTGAACCGTTCACCTCGGTCACGTCGTCGACCCGGTCCGGCTGTGACGGGAAGAGCTTGGAGTATCCGCGGCTGCTCGGCCGCGGCAGTCGGACACTGTTCCCGGGGTAGGACGTCGCCTTGAGCCCCAGGGGTTCGATGATGCGGTCGCGTACCTCGTCCTCGTACGGCCGGCCGGCGATCTTCTCGACGATGAGCGCCGCCAGGACGTCGTTGGTGGTGGAGAACGAATGCCGTGCACCGGGCGCGAACAGCGGCTCGTGGGAGAGCGCAACCTTCAGGCGCTGCCCGGGTGTCAGCGTGTCGTACCGGTGCTCAAGGAAGCCGTCACCTTGCAGGTACGTCTCCCCGTACTCCTGGTCGGACAGGTAGTCGAAGAGACCGCTGGTGTGGTTCAGGAGCTGCCGCACGGTGATCCTGCGGCCGTCGTTGCCGTTACCGGTCACCAGGCCTGGCAGGTGGTGTGCCACGGTGTCGTCGAGGCTGAGCCTGTGCTCCGCCTCCATCTGCAGGAGGACGGTGGCGACGAAGGTGTCGGAGATGCTGCCGACCCGGAAGCGGTCGTTCTTCCCACGCGGCGCCCCCGTCTCCAGGTTTCCCACACCTGCCTCCGTTCGCCAGACCCCGTGGGTGTCGCGCGTCTGGACGGTGACGCCAGGGACGCCCGCCCGTACCGCGGCGTCGATCGCGCGCTGCGTCGCGCTGTGGTCGACCCGCGCGGGGGCGCCGTCCCGCGACACCGGGGCGGGACTCGTGAAGGCGGTGATCGCTGCCACGACGGCCCCCATGGCGACCACACCGGCTCTTGCTCTCGTCCTCATCGGCATTCCGCACTCCTGAAAGTTGCCCGATCGGTCCGGATCGCACTGGCAAACGGCGGATCTCGGGATTATGACGGGATATTAGGGGGACACCGCGCGTCACGGCCATTTCCGCCGGGCGATATCGACCTGAGGATCGTGCCCGACTCGATCCACGACAATAAAATCGACCCCTGATTCAGGCGCACACATTCAACGGCTGAATTAATTCTTCGTTTCATTGCACCTGAGGCAATATGGGGTCATGATGGCAACCCCGATTGTCCCGTCGACAGGACAGCACGTCGACCGCGCCGCTTATTCACCGCGCCCACGCAGTGACGCTCGCCCCCTGCCGCACATTCGCCGGCCTCGGCACACCACGAAAGGTGAGTGCTCTATGTTTGTCCCCAGTCAGTACCGGGAACCGGATGTTTCGTGGATGACCGATCTGATGCGCGAGAATCCGCTGGCTCTGCTGGCAAGCAATGGAGCTCCTGCCGACGGACCCTTCGCCACCCATCTGCCGGTCATCACCGACCCCGAATGGGCGGGGATTTCCGCCGCGGATCTGGCCGGTCTGCCCTTGCTGGGGCACATGAACCGAGCCAATCCGCACTGGGCCGCGTTGACCACCGGATCAACGGTCCTGCTGACTTTCACCGGCCCGCACGCCTATGTCTCCCCCACCGTCTACGGTATTACGCCGGCCGCCCCTACATGGAATTTCACCTCGGTGCACGTCCACGGCACCGTGGAGAAATTCGAGTCGGTGCAGGAGACTCTGGATGTCGTGCAGGCGACGGTGCGGGCGTTCGAGGATCAATTCGGCGACAGCTGGGACATGACCGAATCCCTGGAGTACTTCCGCAGGATAGTGCCCGGCGTGGGCGCTTTCCGGGTCCGGGTGACCGGGGCCGAGGGGATGTTCAAGCTCAGTCAGGAGCAGAGCACCCCGATCCGGGAGCAGGTGGCACGGTCGTTCGCGGGTCGCGCCTGCACCCGCCACATGCAGACGGCCCGTCTCATGAACCGCCTCACGTGACCCCCCGGCCCGTGCCGCGGGGTCCGCACCGCTTCGTCTGCGGACCCCGGCACCGTCTCCGCCTCGGCGCCGGCCGGCTACCTCCGCCTGTCTCCGGCGCGGCTCATCGCATGCGGGTGCCCCTCATTCGAGTGGCACGTGCAGGTCGACCTCTTTCAGCACCTGGCTGGCAGCGGCGTCGAGTGTGGACGTCACCCACTCCCCCAACTCCGTACCCGCATGTGCCGCGGCTCTATGCCACCACTGGAGCCGGTTGTCGGGCACGGCGAGCCGACGCGTCGCCGCCGCGCTCATCTGCTCCGAGCCGTTCTCCCGCTCGGCCCGGATGGCGTTGCGCAGTTGCTTGGTGTTCCACTTCATCCGCTCCGCACGATCGAGCCAGTCCTCCTGCTCCTCGACGGGCAGCGACGCCAGCTCGGCGTGGTGCTGGAAACTGAGTTCGGGCCGCCGCCTTTCCAGCTCGAACCGCCTGGAGACCCAGGCGTAGTTACGCAGCGTCTGGTACTGAAGGCCTGCCGCACGGATGCCGCGCTCATAGCGGTCGGCGTATTGGTCCTTACCGTAGACGAGCCAGTCTCCGAGCCACCAGGACGAGGAGTTGAGCAGTCCGGAGAGCTGACGGCCGGCGCGTTCCCACTCCTCGAAGGCGAGGCCCACGGGTATGTGCAGTCCGACCTTCGTGGTGAGCACCTGATCGCGCCGTGATTCCGTCCCGCCGGCCTTCCGGCTTCTCGACGCGGCATCCGCAGTCCTGCCGAATATCAGCACTTGGGAGTCTCTGTGGTCGCCTACCTGATTCGTCATCACGCCTCCGCGGCAACGCGCTTATAAACCGGGTGGGTTCGCGGTCGCTCCCGATCGAATACAGAAGCGTTCACCCCCTCCTTTGCACCTAAGTGCCCCGTGCGATGGCCACTGCCGTCAAGGAGTTACAGGCAACCTCAAAGAACCGTTGACCGCAAGGTTCCCAGTTGAGGTGGAGATGGCCGACCGCCGCGCTCCGAGTAGAACCCGACAACGTTTCCCGATTCAAGGATCTCGGCATCACCAAAGACTACTTTGCGGAGTTCAAAAGCTTAATGAAATCTTAGCGGCCCAGTTCGCCGAATGGCTTGATTTGAGGATGCACAGCAGGCCGGCACCGTCTAGAAGCGATCACTCCGACCGAGCCGGACCCGTCTTCGAGCCCGGCCTATCACCCTCCGAGCAGCACGACAGGCCGCGAGGGCAACCCTCCGGTCCCCAAGGCGCACTCCTCGTGCCCGAAAAGAACTGCTGAAATCCGGCCACCGCGCGCTACCGTCCCGCCAGGAGGCTGCGTACCATTCGAGGCGCTGAGGTGAATCAGCCGACCTCAGAGAGTGGCGCGATGTTGGAGGTGCGCCCTACACTCCCTCCAACGCTCAGTAACCCCGGGGGAGTTATTGCGGCATGGACACTGCCCAATCAGACACGTCGTCGACGTCTCAAGGCGCGGCCCACGCAAGCGGTTGTGAATTAACGTTGGACCATTACAGCCGAACGATCTTCAAGAGTCTGCGCCGAATCGACCAACGCAACTGGGCTTACGCGTATCTGAAAGGGCTTCTCGTCACCTCCGGCAAGAAGTCGGTCCGCCGGCTCGCCACCGCCGTCTCCCAGGACCCGTCCGCCGCGCAGTCGCTGCGGCAGTTCGTCAGTCTCAGCCCCTGGGACTCCGAAGACGTCATGGAGGAGCTCACCCGCTGGGTGGCGGGCCACCGGCCGGCTCCGGTGTGGTCCATCGGCCGGGCCGTTCTGCCCAAGCGCGGTGACCGTTCGGTGGGGGTCCACCGCTACTTCGACCCGTCCTCGCGCCGTACGCTCAACTGCCAGCTGGGGCTGGGCGCCTTTCTGTGTGTGGGCTCCGCGCAGATTCCCGTCGACTGGTTCCTGCACTTACCCGCCGTCTGGATGCACGACACCCAACGGCGCAGGGACGCCCGCATTCCCGACTCCGAGCGGTACCTGCCCCTTTGGGCGCACACCCTCCGGCTCGTCGACCGGCTGTCGGAGCGCACGGACGCCACCTCCGCCATCGTCCTCGTCGACCTCAGCGACGAACCCGATGTGGGACACCTGCTGCGCGAACTCGCCCACCGCCGCCGTGACTTCGTCATCGCGATACCGCCCCAGCTGACGGTACTGCAGGCCGGCGAGGGGGTCGCCGCGGGGCCCGTCAGCGCAAGAGCACTGGCCCTCAGGGGCAGCCAGGACATGGCCGTCGTGCCACTCGCGGACGGGCAGCAGCCCATGACCCAGCTCCAGAGCTCACTGGTCCGTCTGCCGACCGGCTCCCAAGGGCGCGCCGGCCCGCTCTACCGGCTCTTCACCGAGGTGGCCCGCGACCGTGCGCCGGGCACACTGTGGCTGACGAACCTCACCCACCACACCGTCGCGGAGGTCGGCGCGATCAGCGGTCTGCAGAAGGGGACCATGGACGTCGTCGCCTCCCTGGAGCAGGATTTCGGGCTGCAGGACTTCGAGGGACGTTCGTTCCTCGGCTGGTACCACCACATGGCGCTCGTCTCCGCCGCATACGCGTTCCAGCGGCTGCACGGGCGCGGCTCCGTGCCGTCCCACAGCACGGCACGGCAGGCACGCTGACGCCCTCGGGCCGTCAGCGCGCGCAGGCCCTGGCGATCCGCGCGGTCCCGTTCACGACCGGTGTGAGGTCCGGGGTCTTGTCACCGTCGTGCACGGACTTCTGCACATTGTCCAGGGCCTTCTCCATGTCGTCGACGCCGGCGACCACGTCCTTGTCATGATGCTTGGCCCGGAGGTCCTGGAGATTGCCCCTGACCCTGGCGATCGATTTGTCGGCGCTCTCCGGGTACAGGACCGAGTCCTTCAGCGCCTCCCCGAGAATGCCCACGCTCTCGGAGAGCGCGTCGGCCGCCCGGACGCAGTTCACCGCGTCATCCGATTCACATGCGGTAAGACCGATCATCGCGGGGACGACCATGAGAACGACGCCGAGGACGACGGAAGCGCGGTGGCGACGCACGACCATGAGAGGCTCCTCCCTGGTGCGGTGGTTGAACGCACGGACACGCCTGTGCACACGCATATGTGAGAACGCGGTCCGGTCCCGCGAGGTTGCCGTCTTTCGCGCCAACTCGACGTAATTAACGGGAACTTGACGGCAAGTCATCTGCGATGCGCGCTCGCCGGGCCCCAGGCGTCACCCCGTGGCACTCCCGGCCCGCATGTCGCGCAGCTCTGCGGCTATCACCTCGACGCCCCTGGCGATGGTGTGCTGGTCGGAGGTGATGCTGATCCGGAAGCACTGCCGGGGGTGCCGGTCCAGGGTCCGGCTGTGCTCGGCGTCGGTGAAGAAGTACCTGCCCGGTACGACGAAGACGCCCCTGCGCTTGAGCGACTCGTACAGACTCAGGTCGTCGAACCAGTCCTCGTCGATCCAGACCCAGCAGAACATGCCGCCGTCGGCAGCGTGCAGGTGCCAGGAGATGTCCGGCGGCAGCGTTGCCGCGAGCAGGGCCTCGACGTACTTCCGGCGCTCCGCGTAATAGGGGCCGATGACCGACGCGACCAGGGTGTCGAGCACATCCGACCGAAGCGCCTGGGCCAGCGCCGACTGGACCAGCTGGGGAGCGTGCAGCACCGAGTTGGACAGGAACGAGACGATCGGATCGATGTACTGCTCGGCGGCGACGGCAAAGCCCAGGCGCTCCCCGGGAAGTCCCGCCTTCGAGACGGAGAAGACGTTGATGACGCGTTCGTCCCACACCGGTTTCATCGACGGTCCGCCGATACCGGGGAACGGAGCACCGTAGGCGTTGTCGACCACGAGCGGTACGTCGCGAGCTTCGGCAGCCGAGACGAGCCGCCGGATCTCGTCCTGCGACGCGCAGCGGCCGGCCGGGTTGCTGGGGCTCGACAGCAGCAGGAGCCCGACGTCGTCCAAGCCGTCCAGGGCGCGGAAGTCGAAGAGGTAGCGGAACGACCGCTCGCCCTGGAGGCGCAGCAGAGGTTCCACTCCCTTGATTCCGCCCGTGGTCAGGGAGAGGCCCTGGTATCCGGTGTAGTCCGGGGTCAGCGGCAGGACCAGCCGGGTGTCACGGGTCGCACCGGCCCCGGTGAAGAGGGCCGCGGCGACGAAGCAGAGCATCTGGCTGCCGGGCCCCACGACGATGTTGCCCGGCCCGATGCCCCAGCCGTAGTGCCTGTTGAAGTAGTCGGCGATCGCCTCGACGAGTTCGGGCAGTCCACGGGACGGCCCGTACCTGCAGCTGACCTCCCCGAAGCCGGCGACCAGCGCCTCGGCCGTCAGCCGGTGCCAGGTGTCCATGACCTCGGGTATGGCCGCCGGATTTCCTATGCCGAGGTTGAGCCACTCCCTTCCGTCGGCGGAGCCGGTGGTGGTGGCGATGTCCTCCATGATGAGCCGTAGGCCGGACAGGCTGGCCATTTTGGTTCCGGATCGGGACAACTGCACGGAGTGGCGTCCTCTCCCAGGTCTGCGGGGCGGTCAGTCGGCGGCCGGAGTCTGCGCGACGTGGGGCGGGTGGACCTCGATGAAGGGCAGGATCTCGCGGAAGCGCAGCACGGTGCCGTGGCAGTAGTTCGCGTTGTGCTCCAGGCTCCGCTGCGGCATGTAGGGCATCTTCTGCCGGGCGTGGTGGTTGACGTGCAGTGTGACCCGGCCGGATCCGGCATCGGTGAGGGCGTCGGCGTCGAGCATCTCGCGCTCCGCCAGCAGCCCCGCCAGCTCCGGGGAGACGTCCACGACGAAGGTCTCGGCATCACCCAGCCCGTGCACGGTGACCTCGGCGAACTCGTACCTGGGCACGCTCACCGGTTCCCGGTAGATGTAGGGCCGTGCGATCAGGTCCATCTCGAACGCCTGCCGGGCCATCGGGTCGGACCACCACTCCCGGGAGGTGACGTAGTCGGCCAGCAGGGAGTCGAACTCCTCACGGTGGGTGCTGAGGATCATGTGTCCGATCTTGCCGCTGAGCAGCACGTCGTAATTGGTCAGATCGGCCAGTGATGTGCTGATCAGCCGGAGCACCTCGGACTCTGTCCGTTGTCGGAGGTAGTGCGCGATGTCGGCGAACAGGTCGCCGTACGAGATGACACCGGCCGCGTCGAGGTAGCCGGAGAGCAGGAAGAGACCGCGCATGTTGTAGGTGGTGTGCATCGCGTTGTACAGCCAGTACGCGTCGCGGCACTCCTCCTTGGTCACCCAGTTCGTGGCGACCACGACTTCCGCCTCGGAGACGTCGCTCGGCACCGGCTCCGTGGTCAGGCCGTACTCCTCCACCTGGTGGTACATGGGCGTGTTGTGCAGGAGCAGCTGCGGATAGACGATGACGGTGTCGGCGTAGGACCGGCACAGCTTCGTCAACCCGTTCTGGAACGACTCCGGGGTCTCGCCCGGGAGGGGCCAGATCAGTTCCACGTAGGAACTGATCTGCTTCTCCCTGAGCGTGCGCTGCAGTTCGACGAAGGTCTCTTCACGGATGTTGGACCGGTCGATGAGCTTGAGGGCCTCGGGATTCAGCGTCTGGAGCGAGATGGGCTGAGTCACCATCAGGTCGCCGCGCACGAATATCTCGGTGATCTGGGCCATGCGTTCCGGCCGGTTCTTGGTGGCGGCCATGTACACAACGAGCGGGTAGCCGAACTCCTTCTTGCGCTCGACGATGTGCTCGGTCATCGCCACGTCGCGGGGTGACTGCCCCCAGTTGGCGTCGGCGATGAAGAGCCCGGAGAGGCCGTTACGGGCGATCCAGTCCAGCTCGGCCCTGATCCGCTCCTCCTCGAACTTGATGACCTTCGAGTTGGTGGCCGCGCCCCAGTAACAGAACGTGCAACGGAAGGGGCACCCGCGGTTCGTCTCCAGGATCCCCATGCTGAACTCACGGCCGTCGAAGACGCCGGTGAGGAAGGGGGAGGGAATCTCCATGAGATTGCTGATCCGCGGCGCGGCTTCCGTGGTGACGAGCTCGCCGCCGGACCAGAAGCTGATTCCCGGGACCTTGTGCAGGTCGGGCGTCGCGCTGTTGAGCTGCCTGAACAGCTCCACCGACGTCCGCTCCCCCTCCCCGTTGCACACGTAGACGTTCGCCGGGGCGTCCGCCAGGTAGGTCGCGGCGTGATTCATCACCTGCGGGCCGCCCAGCAGGTAATGGGCGTCCGGCTGGCGCTCGCGCAGTTCCTTCAGCAGCCAGCTGACCAGCCTCATGTTCCAGATGTAGCAACTGAACGTGTAGACATCCGCGTATTTCCCGGCCAGTTCCTCCAGCAGCTTGTGCCGGTCGTCGGTCACCGGGTACGAGACGATTTCGAAGGCGTGGGAGGCCCCCACTTCGATGTCCTCCTGCGCGCACGCCTGGATGTAGCCGGACGCCAGCGGCAGGATGTTCTCGTAGGTGGGAATCTCGACAAGTACGACCTTTCTACGCTCCTGGTTGCCGTTCCCGGTCCGTATCGGGATGCTTTCGATGAGCATGGTGGACCTCCCGCCCCGAGTTCTGAGCCGCTGTGTCGTCGATCCGTGAGAGTGTGCGGGCCGGTCGCCGGCCTTTCAGGACGCGGACTGACCGGTGTCGTGACCCGCCCACATGTCGATGCGTGCCGCCAGTTCGGCGAGGACGGGTGTGTCGATGAGCACCCGCACCGTGAAGTCGATGTTCCAGACCCGGCGGGCTTCAAGCACTACCTTGGTGGCCAGCAGCGAGTCCCCGCCGAGGCCGAAGAAGTCCTGGTCGCGCCCGACCTTGTCCAGCTTGAGGACGTCGGCCCAGATCATCGCCAGCCGGCTTTCCGTCTGCGTCTCGAAGTCGCCTACCATGTCATACCCCTGTCTGCGGTGGCGTCCTGGCCACACTCGGCTCGCCTGCTCGGGCGAACACCGTCCTGCCGGGGCCGCCCATGCGTTCATGCGTCCGTCGGGCGGCGTGGTCGTGGCCGAGGACCGCGGGGGGTCGTACGGCCGGGGTCACTCCCCCGGGTCAGCGGCCCGGGTACTCCTGGCCGTGCAGGTACATGCCCGCGAGCGTCCGGGCGACGGCCTTGCGGTCGGCCTTGCCGCTCGGTGTCCGGGGCAGTTCCGGCAGAACCGTGACGGAGACGGGTACGGACGGGCCGGGCAACAGCTCCGTCAGGGCGGCCAGGGCGCGACCCGCGTCGAAGGCGGCCTCCTCCGCGTCGACGGTGACGGCGGCCCGCAGTTGACGGGACCCCTCGGTCACCTCGATCGGAACGCACACGGCTTCCGTGACGCCCGGCTGCTCCAGCAGGCAGGCGTCCACCTCCAGCGGATTCACCCGTACGCCGCGGATCTTCACTTCGTTGTCGGCACGTCCGACGTAGTGGATGACGTCGTCCTCGACACGCACCAGGTCTCCGGTGCGGAAGGCCCGGTCGTGGCCGTGAACCGTGCGGTCCAGAGGGATGTACCGTGCCGCGTTGAGGCGCGGCTGGTTGAGGTACCCGAGCGACAGGGGCCGGCCGGCCACCAGAAGCTCCCCCACGTCGGGCTCGCTCCGGTCGACCGGGTCGACGATCAGCTCGCAGCCCTGCAGCGGACGTCCGATCGGCGGCAGCGTCGGCCAGCTCTCCGGCCGGTCCGGCAGCGTGTAGGCGGTGACCATGGCGGACTCGCTCTGTCCGTAGTGGATGTTCAGCCGGCAGTCCGGCAGGCGGTCGAAGAAGTCCCGGACCGCCGGGGTGCAGACGAGCTGCTCGCCACCGAGGTTGACCTCCCGGAGCGCGAGACCGTCGAGTGAATCGGCGTCGGCAGCGGCGACGGTGAGCATGTTCAGCGCCACGTACGGCAGGAACAGGCGCTCGATCCGGTTGTCCGCCAGCCAGTCGAGCAACGCGATCGGGTCACGGCGCAGCGGCTCGGGCATGATCACCAGTGTTCCGCCGCCGCACAGTGTGCCGAGGACCTCCTGGAACCACACGTCGAAGTTGAGCGGGGTGAACTGGGCGGTGCGCAGGTCAGGCCGCACCGAGTGACTCCGCTGCCATGCCGCCATGTTGTCGATGGAACGGTGCGGCAGCGCGACCCCCTTGGGCAGGCCCGTGGATCCGGAGGTGTAGATGATGTAGACGGGGAGGTCGGGGCGGCACGCGTGCCAGGGCATGGCCCCGTCGCCGGGCGTGACCGCAGCCGGCCGGCCGGGAGCCGGTGGTATGCGCAGGGACGGCACGCCGGCTGCGAACCCGGGCTCGTGATCGGCGAACAGCAGCACCTTGGCCCCGCTGTCGCCCTTCATGTACTCCAGTCGCTTCACCGGGTACTCGGCATCCAGCGGCACGTACGTGGCGCCGATGTACACCGTGGCGAGCATCGCCGAGACGACCGCGGCACTGCGTACACCGGTGATCGCCACTCGGTCACCCGGGCGGACTCCCTGTTCCACCAGGACCGCGGCGATGTTCCTGATCCACAAGGTCAGATCGCCGTAGGTCAGTTCGCGGTCGTTGTCACGGACCGCGATGTCGTCCTGCCGGGTGGCAGCCGTCTTGGCCAGTGCCTCGAGCAGGCACGGCGGATCCGCCGGCCCGCCCCACAGCGAGGGGAGCAGGCCGGGCGCGGTCAGCGCTGTCGATTTACTTGCCATCTGCCATCCCTGGGCCGAGGTCGCTCATGAGACCGCCGATCTGCGGATTTCCGGGCACAGTTATTCCGTCGAATTTTTCTTGATTGCACCGCGAATCCATCGCGAATTCCATGACCGTGGAAATTAGCCTAGCACGAGCGTCCGGCGAGAATGACTCCCGTACGGGTCCCGCATGGTCGCGGAGGCCGAATATCAGGCGACTTCGGCGCGGAGCTTGATGTCGTCCAATACCGCACTCAAATCCGCCAGGAGTCCGGGCTCCTCGCCTCTGAGGTAGAAATGCCCTCCGGGCAGCACCATAAGCCGAAATGAATCGCGCGTCAGTTCCGCCCACCGGCGCATCTGTTCCGGTGTCACCTCGGAATCACTGTCACCGGTGTAACCGTAGACCGGGCAGTCGAGCAGCGGCCTGCGGCCACCGGCGTAGTCGTCCACCAGGTGGTAGTCCGCGCGGACCGCGGGCAGGACGATCTCCCGCAGGTCCGGGTCCGCGAAGACCGCGGCACGGCTCGCGTCGAAGCTCACGACATGCGCGATGATCTCCTCGTCCGTGCCCGAGATCATCTGACGGCCGGCCAGCGCGTGGGTGGGCCGCCTCCCTGACACGCACAGGGCGGCCGGCGGGCACCCCCGCTCCTGGAAGCGCAACGCGACCTCGTGCGCCAGTGAGGCACCCATGCTGTGCCCGAACAGCACCAGGCGGTGCCGGGTCAGCCCCTGGAGGGCGTCGGCGATGTCGTCCGCCAGTGCCTCCAGCCGGGGCGGGAACGGATCACCGAACCGGTCCTCCCGGCCCGGGTACCGGACGGCGAGTACACCGACGTCCGGCGACAGGCGCCCGGCCCAGGTGCGATACGCGCTCGCCCCGGCGCCGGCGGCGGGGAAGCAGACGAGCTTCGTCTCGCACCGGTCGTCGTCGCGGTAGCGGCGCAGCCACCGCTCTTCCACCGCACTGCTCATCGGAGGACTCCCTTTCTCTGGGCGTTTCACGCCGTGCGCCGGGCGGCGATGGAGTCGACGATCTCGCCGCTTCGGACAGCGATGTTCGACAGCAGCGAGGAGGTCAGGCCATGGGTGTGCTCGGTGCCGCCCTGGAGATAGATGCCGCACCGCGATTCGGGGGAGGTGACGATGCGGTAGTCGCGCTCCACCCGGTAACGGCCCGCCTCGTCACGCAGGCAGAGCCGGTCCAGGTCACCGAGCAGGCCCGTGGGTTCCATCGCGTCGTAGCCCGTCGCGCAGACGAGTACGTCGACGTTGAGCTCGCGTACCTCGGCGTCAGGTCCCGACTGCAGCGAGACTCGGGTCTCGGTGCCGACCCGTTTCACCCCGGTGACCATGGTCAGGTTGAGGAACTCCAGGCGGCTGACGCCCCGCACGTCGTCGTCGTACGACCTGCGGTACAGCTCCCTGATCACGTCGCCGTCGACGACCGAGTAGTTCGTGTTGCGGTGGTAGCGCCAGAACGCCCCCCGGGTCTGGTCGGTGCCGAAGTAGTAGTCGTCGACGGCTTCGGGGTCGAAGATCTGGTTGGCGAACGGGGTGTCGTCGGCGACGGAGTAGCCGTAGGACGGGACGGCCGCGAACACCTGGGCGTGCGGCAGCTCGTCGTACAGGAACCTGGTGATCTCGGCGGCGCTCTGGCCCGCTCCGGCCACCGCGACCCGGCGCAGTTCCCGCGGGTCGGTACGCCGGTACTTCTCCAGGAACTCGGAACTGTGCCAGACCCGCTCGTCGCGCTCGGTTCCCGCGGGCATGCTCGGTACCAGACCCGTCGAGATCACCACGTTCCGCGCCTCGATCACGCGGCCGGCCCGGCCGGTGGCATCCGCCACCTCCAGCAGCAGACGGTCCGCAGGGGTGGCGGTGCTCGACGGCTGCCGGACCGACGTCACTTCCGAGCCGTACACGACGCAGTCGGCGACCCGTGCCTGCGCCCATTCGAGGTACTGGTGGAACTCCTGGCGCGTGGGAAAGAAGTCCTGGTTGTTGACGAACCGCGGGAGCCGGCCCGAGGCGTGCAGGAAGGCGATGAAGCTGAAACTCGACGTCGGATTGCGGAAGGTGACCAGATCCTTGAGGAAGGATATCTGCATGGTCGCGGACGGCAGCAGCATGTTGCGGTGCCAGCCGAAAGAGCTCTGGCGCTCGAAGAAGACGGCGCTCATCTCGTTGCCCGGACCGCTCGCCGCATACTCCTCCAGGGCGATGGCGAGCGACAGGTTGGAGGGACCGAACCCGATGCCGACCACATCGTAGATCTCGTGCTCACGATTCCTCATACAGAATTCTCCCGCTGGCATGGCTGCACGGTGCGCGTTCCTGTCTCCGACCGGTAATCATCCGCTCCAAGAATGGCCCACGTCCGGGCGAGCTGGCATTTCCATCGGTCGTCCGGTCAACGTAGACCCGGCGCTGTGAACCATTCAAGTACGCCGCTTTCGGCCACCCTCAATTCCGTTCTCAGAGAAGTTCGCCGTCCTTCGTCCTCCGGCCGAGGGCCGGCCGGTCGGACCGCGCGAACCCCTGGTGGCGGTCCGAGAGACCGGCGATGGTGCGTGCCGCGAACAAGGTACGGATGGACACCTCCAGGTTCAGCTCCGCGCGGATGAGCCCGACCAGCCTGATCGCGCGCACCGAGTTGCCGCCCAGGTCGAAGAAGTCGTCGTCGATGCCCACCCGGTCCAGTTCGAGCGCGTCGGCGAACACGTCGGCCAGGACCTGCTCGGTCCGGTTGCGCGGTGCCCGGTACCGCCCGTCGTCGAACGCGGGATCCGGCAGTGCGGCCCGGTCCACCCTCCCGCCGGGGGTGACCGGCAGACGTTCCACCACGACGAACACCGACGGCACCATGAACTCCGGCAGCCGCTCCGCGACGAAGCGGCGCAGTCCGTCCGCGAGGCCGGCCTCGTGCCCGGCGCCTGCGGCCGGGACCGCGTACGCCACCAGCCGCTGCTGACCGAGGTCGTCCCTGCTGCCGACCACCACCGACTGTGCCAGTCCCGGGTACCCGGACAGCACCTCCTCGATCTCGGCCGGTTCGACCCGGACACCGCGTATCTCTGTCGGGGCGCCGGCTAGGCCCACGTACTCGACGAGGCCGTCGGCACCCCGTCGCACCCGGTCCCCGGTTCGGTACATCAGCCCCCCGGGCGGACCGAACGGACAGGCGACGAATCGCTCCGCGGTCGCTCCGGGCCGCCCGGGGCGGCCACGCGCCACACCTGGGCCGGCCACGTACAGCTCGCCGGTCACACCCACGGGGACCGGCGCCAGGCCCGGCCCCAGGACGTAGAGGGCGGTGTCGTCCATCGGGCGGCCCACCACGCCCGCGTGCGGCGCCGGTGTGCCCGGAGCCAGGCGGTGGGAGGCGGCGAACACGGTCGTCTCCGCGGGACCGTGAGCCTGCACGACCGTCAGTTCGGGACAGGCCTCGCGCACCCGCTGTACCCCGGTCGCGGAAACGTGGTCACCACCGGTCCACACCTCGCGCAACCCGGAGACGCCCGTGGGACGTTCCGCCGCGACGGCCGAGAACAGCGTCGCGGGCAGCCACGCCGTGGTGCACCCGTTCTCGGCCCGGAACCCGGTCAGCGCATCGACGTCCAGCTCACCCTCGGGTGCCAGCAGCACCCGGCCGCCGTTCAGCAGCGGCACCCACAGTTCGAGGGGGAGCGCATCGGAGGTGGGCGGCGAGTGCCACAGCACGGTGCCACGACCGCCCTCGCGCCACTGGCGATCCATGACGAAGCACTCCATGTTCCGGTGGGTGACGGCCACTCCGGTGACCGCACCGGTCGGGCCGCAGCCATACATCACGGCCAGCAGACCGTCCCCGCGCAAGGAGAGCCGCGTCTCCCCGGCTGCGTCGCCGTCACCGCCGGCGGTCCGCGACCGGAGATCGTCGAACAGAACCGTCGGCACGCCCAGATCAGCCGAGAGCCGTTCCGCGGTCGGCGCGTCCGTGAGCAGCATGCGGACTCCGGAGTCGCCGGCCACCGGCCGGATCCGGTCCGCGAGGGACGCGGGGTCGATCGGCAGGTAGGCCCCGCCGGCCTTCACCACCCCGAGCAGCGCGACGACGAGGTCGACCGACCGCGGCATCGCCACCGCCACGACTGTCTCGGTTCCGACGCCGTACTGCCGGCGCAGTGTCTCGGCCAGGTGACTCGACCGCGTGTCCAGCTCCCGGTAGGTGACGGCGGAATCCCCGGAGAACACCGCGACGGCCTCGGGATCCCGCTCCGCCTGGCGGGCGAACAGCTCGGGCACCGTCAGCCCCGGCACCTGTTCCCGCGTGTCGCCGGTCGCCGACGGCGCCTGGCCCCGCCCGGCGCCCGCCGGCACGTCGAGCGCGCCGACCGGCCGGGAAGGCGAAGCCGTCACGGCCCGGATGTACGCGATCAGGTCCTCGCCGACGACGCGCAGCTCCGCGCCGGAGTACAGGCCCGCGGGGGCATCGAGACGGATGAACAGGTCACTGTCGGCACTCCCGTCGGTGTAGACGCCGATC
The DNA here is from genome assembly GCF_040652195.1 of Streptomyces sp. NPDC048278. Taxonomy (NCBI): domain Bacteria; kingdom Bacillati; phylum Actinomycetota; class Actinomycetes; order Kitasatosporales; family Streptomycetaceae; genus Streptomyces; species Streptomyces sp. NPDC048278. The sequence goes on along the minus strand of NZ_JBEZLP010000010.1, from coordinate 70,707 downwards.
GACAGTTCGTCGAAGGCACCGATCGTCGCCCCGAGGTGACGTGCCGGACTGTCGGCGAAACGGAGCTGTTCCGCGAACTCGACGACGTTCAGGACGACGCCGAAACCGCTGCGACCGCTCAGGACGGTTCCGCTCGCGCGCTGGATGTCCGAGTAGTGGCAGGCGGTGTGGTCGAAGACCTCGTACGTCTCGTCGACGATCGCGTCGGCGATCTCGGTGAAGGCCGCGTCGAGCGGAACCTTCGCCCGCACAGGCACCACGTTCACCGCCAGACCGGGCGTCCTGCCCGCGGCCCCGGCCCGGTTGGCCACGGCCAGGGAGAGCAGGAACTCCGGGCGGTCGCAACGGTGCCGGAAGAACACCGCCGCCGCCGCTGCCAGCAGCGACGCCGTCCACACGCCCATGGACTTCGCGGTCTCCGTCCACGCGTCCGCCTCGGCACGCGGAACGCTCAGGGTCCGGCTCGTCATGCCGATGGAGTCGGCCAACCGCGACCAGCGGTCGGCGTTGCTCACCGGTTCGGAGAGCGTGGAGCGCATCGCGTCGGACAGGGCGACACCCGGGATCCGCGCGGGCACGGGCGCGTCGGCCAGGTAGGTGCGCCAGAACTCCAGGTCGTCGGCGAACGTCTGCGAGGCGTGGTACCCGGTCGCCTGGGCGGCGAACGACCCGGCATCCCATGGATGCGGCAGTTCCGGTATCTGCGAGCCCCGCGCCAGCGCCGTGTAGACCTCGGCGATGCGCCGCGACAGCAGGCCGCCCGCGCCGTATCCGTCCGAGACGAGGTGGTGGTAGCCGATCACCACGAGAGAGCGGTCTGCCGAGAGCCTGACCACGCCCAGTCTGAGCAGCAGATCGTTCTCCAGGTCGAACCGCTGCCCCACGAGGTCGGCCAGCGCGCCGCGGGCCGCCTCCTCCGGGTCGGCCGAGTCGCTGAGATCCATGAAGAACGGCCGCCAGCTGCCCAGTTCCCTGGGCACCTGCCGCAGTTCACCGTCCTCGTCGACGAAGTTGACGCGCAGTACCTCGGCCTCCGCCAGAACATGACGGAATGCGGAATCCATCACCGCGGCGTCCAGCTCTCCGTCCACATCCCACATGAACAGCGCGTGGTTCAGCGTGTCGGGGGACATTTTCTGCGCCAGCCACAGTCCTTTTTGCGCAGACGACGTACCGAGCGAACGCACACGGATCATCTCCTCAGCAGACTGGCGCGGTAACCATGGGAATTCATAGATCAATTCCACCCTCACGGGGCGTGGCACGCCCGGTCAAGACAACAGGGTGCGGGTGCCGGCCACGCCAATCAAGAACTCACGGTGTCCCGTCGACGGGACGGCCCTACGGGACGGAAAGAACGCCGGCATGCGACGGGATCATCGCGAATCGCCTTTGCCCATCGAGGACACGATGTACTCGGCGACCCTTCTCGGGGACGGATGCTGCAACACCAGATTCGCCCGCAGCCTGAGTCCGGTCGACGCGGCCAGGCGTTTGCTCAACTGGACCGACAGCAGCGAGTCGAATCCGAGGTCCTTGAACTCACGGTCGGGGTCCAGGGCTTGTGCGGAAGGGTGCCCGAGCACGACGGCGACCCTTTCGAGCACGTGGTCGAGCACCAGTGTGTCCCGCTCCCCGTCGGGAAGGGCGGCGATCCTGTCCCGCAGCGGAACGAGGGGATCGCCGTCCGGGGGCGGCTCCGCCGCGGGCGTCGCCAGGTCGACCGCGGTGCGCGCGGAGTTCAGCCAGTGGCGTCGCCGCTGGAACGCGTAGGTCGGCAGTTCCACCCTGCTGCGGGCGCCGAACACGGCGTGCCAGTCCACGGTCCCGCCCTGGGTGTGCAGTTGGGCCAGTGAGCCGACCACGGACTCGGCTTCCCCACGGTCCCGTCGTGACGAGGAGAGGACCACGGCGTCGTCCAATTCCTCGACCATTTCCTGCACCGGCACGGTCAGAACGGGATGCGGGCTCATCTCGATGAACACCCGGAAGCCGTCCTCGGTCAATCGTCGGACCGAGGACTCGAAGAGCACCTTTTCCCGCAGGTTGTTGTACCAGTATTCACCGGTCAGCTCCGCGGTGTCGGTTGTCGTACCGTACAGCGTCGAATAGAAGGGAAGTTCCGACGTCGTCGGACGCACCTCGGAGAGTACTCCGACGACCTGGTCGCGGACCCGGTCCACCTGGTGCGAATGCGAGGCGTAGTCAACCGATATCCTGCGTGCCTGCGTTCCCTCGGCTTTCATCTTCGCGACGAATTCGTCGAGTGCGTCCGTCTCCCCCGACACCACGACGGAGCGGGGTCCGTTGACGACGGCGACGCTCAGCCGGTCCTGCCACGGAGCGAGGTGTGCCGCCACCACGTCCGCCGACTCCGCGACCGATGCCATCCCACCGTGCCCGATCAAGGTCTCCAGAGCCTTGCTGCGGAGCGCCACGATCCGCGCCGCGTCCCGCAAGGACAGCGCACCGCACACGTGGGCGGCGGCTATCTCGCCCTGGCTGTGCCCCACCACCGCGGCCGGTTCCACACCCCACGAACGCCACAGGCGGGCCAGGGACACCATCACCGCGAACAGCGCCGGCTGCACCACGTCCACCCGCTCCAGGGGCGGCGCTCCCTCCGCACCGCGCACCACGTCGAGCAGCGACCAGTCGACCCACTCGGCCAGGGCATCCGCGCACGCGTCGAGGCTCCGGGCGAAGACGGGGAAGACCTCGTACAACTGCCGCCCCATACCCGCCCACTGCGACCCCTGCCCCGGGAACATGAAGACCGTGCCGCCCAGATCCCGGGCGACCCCTCGCACCACCCCGGCCGACTCCGCACCCGTGCCCAGCGCCACCAGACCGTCGAGCAACTCGTCGCGGCCCTCGCCCAGCACCACGGCGCGATGCTCGAACCCGGACCGTTCCGACGCCAACGACCACCCCACGTCCGCGACATCGGCCTCCCCACGGGCCACGTGATCCCGCAACCGCACCGCCTGTGCCCGCAGCGCTTCCTCCGACCGCCCGGACACCACCCACGGCACCACCCCACCCGGAACCCGCCCCGCGACCGCGGCGCCCGCCGGCTGTGCCGCGTCGTCCTCCGGCGCCTCCTCCAGAATCACGTGCGCGTTGGTACCGCTCACGCCGAACGACGACACTCCGGCCCGGCGCGGTCCGTCCTCTCGGTCCCACACGCGCCCCTCCGTCAACAACCGGAGCGCACCGGTGGACCAGTCCACATGGTGTGAGGGCACCTGCGCGTGCAGGGTCCGTGGCAGGAAGCCGTGCCGCATGGCCATCACCGTCTTGATGATCCCGCCGACCCCGGCCGCGGCCTGGGCGTGGCCGATGTTCGACTTCAGGGATCCCAGCCACAGGGGCCGGCCCTCGGCCCGGTCCTGTCCGTAGGCCGCGAGCAGGGCGCCCGCCTCGATCGGATCCCCCAGCACGGTTCCGGTGCCGTGGGCCTCGACCAGGTCCACCTCGGCGGCGGCCACTCCCGCGCTGGCCAGCGCCTTCCGGATCACCTTCTCCTGGGCGAGGCCGTTGGGTGCGGTCAGGCCGTTGCTGGCGCCGTCCTGGTTCACCGCGGAGCCGCGAACGACGGCCAGGACGGGGTGGCCGTTGCGGCGGGCGTCGGAGAGCCGCTCCAGCAGCAGCATGCCGACCCCCTCGGCCCACCCGGTACCGTCGGCACCGTCCGCGAAGGACTTGCACCTGCCGTCGGCCGAAAGGCCGCGCTGCCGGGAGAACTCCACGAAGATCGCGGGCGTCGACATCACCGACACACCGCCTGCCAGCGCGAGCGAGCACTCACCCGAGTGCAGCGACCGTATCGCCATGTGCAGGGCCACCAGCGACGACGAGCACGCCGTGTCCACCGACACCGCCGGTCCGGTGAGACCCAGTTCGTAGGCCACCCGCCCGGAGGCGACACTCGGTGCGCTGCCGTGCAGCAGGTAGCCCTCCAGTTCGTGCCGGCCCCCCTCCAGGAAGCGGGAGCCGTACTCGGAGGAGCTCACCCCGACAAAGACGCCGACGTCGGCACCGCGCACGGCGGCGGGCACGATGCCCGCCCGTTCGAGGGCCTCCCACGACGTCTCCAGCAACAGGCGCTGCTGCGGGTCCATGGCCAACGCCTCACGCGGACTGATGCCGAAGAAGTCGGCGTCGAAGCCGGCCACGTCGGTCAGGAAACCGCCGTGCCGCACATAGGAACCGCCGACGGTGTCGGGATCCGGGTCGTACAGGTCCGGCCAGCCGCGGTCCGCCGGGAACTCGTCCACGGCGTCCACCCCGCCGCGGACCAGCTCCCACAGGTCCTCGGGCGACGCCACCCCTGCCGGGTAGCGACACGCCATGCCCACCAGGGCGATCGGCTCACCACGGCCGGCCTTCAGCGCGTCGACCTCCTGCCGGAGGCGGTCCCGCTCCCGCAACACCGTGCGCAGCGCCCGTTCGACCCGGTCTCGGCCGTCCGCCGGATGATCCGCGGAGGTTTCCATGTCACTCGCCCCTTTCGTCCAGCGCCAGATCGACCAGTGCGTCCAGGTCCATCGCGGCCAGTTCGCCCCCCGCGGCCGGCGGAGCCGCCGGCTGTCCGTCGGGCTGCGCCCCGGCCGGGGCGGCGCACGCCAGGACCAGTTCCAGGACGCCCGCGCTCCGTAGCCGGTCGATCGAGACGTTCCGCAGCGCTGCCCGGATCTCCGTGTCGTCGTCGGGGGCCGTGGTCGGTGCCGGCCGCAGCCGGTGGCAGATGTGTGCGCCCAGCTCGCGTGGGGTGGGGTAGCTGAAGACGAGGGTGGACGGCAGCCGCAGCCCGGTCGAGTACGCCAGCCGGTTGCACAGTTCGACAGAGGTCAGCGAGTCGAATCCGAGGTGGGTGAAGGGCTGGTCGGCGTCGACGGCCGCGCTGGAGGAGTGCCCGAGCACGACGGCGGCCTGCTCCCGGACCCACTCCAGCACGGCCGCCTCCGCCTCGCCCCCGGACATGCCGGCCAGCCGGGCGGGCAGGCCGAGAGCGCCGCTGCCCCTGGCTGTGCCCGAACGGTCCGGGCGTCGGCGGCCACCTCCGGTGAGGCCGCTCAGGAGTCCCGGCAGGTCGCCGCCGGTCCTGCTCCGCAGCATGGCGATGTCCATCCGGGCGGGGATGAGCACGGGCTTGTCGAGCACGCACGCCGAGTCGAAGAGGCCCAGGGCCTCGGGCGTCGGCATCTCGACGACGCCCATCCGCCGCACCCGTGCGAGGTCGGCATGGTCCAGGTGCCCGGTCATGCCGCTGCGCTGTTCCCACCAGCCCCAGCAGAGCGACATGCCGACCAGTCCCGACGCCCTGCGTTGTGCCGCCAGGCCGTCCAGGAACCCGTTCGCGGCGGCGTAGTTCGCCTGCCCCCCGGTCCCGAGCGTGCCGGCCAGCGCGGAGAAGAGGACGAACGCCGAGAGGGGGCGGTCCCGGGTCAGCTCGTGCAGATGGGCCGCACCGCCGACCTTGGCGCGCAGCGCGCGGCCGAGGCTCTCGCCCGTCAGCGACTCGACCGTGCCGTCCGCCAGCGCGCCCGCCGCGTGCACGACCGCCGTCAGCGGGTACGCGGGGGGCATCGTCGCGAGCAGGTCCGCCACGGCGGCCCGGTCGGCGACGTCGCATGCCACGATCCTGACGACCGCTCCGGCCTCCTCCAGGTCCGCGGCCAGTTCGGGTGCACCGTCGGCGGACCTGCCCCGACGGCTCGCCAGCACCAGGCTCCGTACCCCGTGTTCGGCGACGAGATGGCGCGCCACGACCGAACCCAGTCCCCCGGTCCCGCCGGTGACCAGGACGGTGCCGCCGCCGAAGCCGCTGTCCAGGTCGAAAACGATCTTCCCGACATGGCGGCCCTGGCTCATCTCGCGGAACGTCCTGCGCGCGTCGCGGATGTTCCGGACGGTGATCGGGTTCAGCTGTACCCGTCCGTCGGCGAAGAGCTCCATGACGTCCCGGAACATCTGCCCGATCAGGTCCGGGCCCGCGTCGTAGAGGTCGAAGGCGCGGTAGTCGACGCCCGGGTGGTCGGCCGCGACCTGCCGGTGGTCCCTGATGTCTGTCTTGCCCATCTCGATGAAGCTTCCGCCCTCGGGCAGCAACCTCAGCGAGGCGTCGACGAACCTGTGGGCAAGGGAGTTCAGCACCACGTCCATGCCGTGGCCGCCGGAGGACTCCAGGAACCTCTGCTCGAAGTCGAGGCTCCGCGACGAGGCCAGGTGCCGGTCGTCCAGACCCAGCCGGCGCAGGGCGGGCCACTTGGCGGGGCTCGCCGTGCCGTACACCTCGGCACCGACGTGTCTCGCCAGTTGAACGGCGGCCGTCCCGACGCCGCCCGCCGCGGCGTGCACGAGAATCCGTTGCCCCTTTTCGAGTCGCTTCAGGTGGAAGAGCGCGTAGTAGGCGGTGAGATAGGCGCCCGGAACGGAGGCGGCCTCGGTGTAGCTCCATCCGTCGGGTACGGGCATGAGCAGACGCCGGTCGGCGACGGCCACACGGCCGAAGGCGCCCGGGAAGATGCCCATCACGCGGTCGCCCGGTGCCAGATCGGTGACGTCGTCCGCCACCTCCAGCACGCTTCCGGCGCCCTCGCTGCCGAGGCCGGCGTCGATACCCGTCCGCTCCACCAGTCCCAGGGCGATCGTGATGTCCCGGAAGTTGAGCCCCGCGGCGTGCACGGCGATGCGGACCTGCCCGCTCGACAGGGGCTCCGCCGCTTCGGGACAGGGCACCCATGTCAGGTTCTCCAGCGTTCCCCTGCGCAGGATGCCCAGCCGGTGGGCACCGGCCGCGGGTGGCTCGATCCGGTTGTCCACGGGTGCGGCCGGGGTCATGCGGGGGGCGAGGCACGTTCCGTGGCGCAGGGCCAGCTGGTCCTCGCCGAGCGTGAGCGCGCCCGGGAATGCCGACCACGACTCCGCGGTGTCGTCGATGTCCACCAGCCGGAACCTGCCGGGGTGTTCGGTCTGCGCGGACCGGGTCAGACCCCACACCGAGGCGCCGGCGAGGCTTTCGGTTCTCTCGCCGCCACCGGTGTCGAGCGCCAGCCGGGTCAGCACCACCAGGGTGGATCCCGCGAGCCGCTCCGCGCCGAGGAACCGCTGGATCCAGTCCAGTACCCGCGCGTCCGCACGCTCGACCGTGGCGAGCAGATCCGGGCCTGCGTCGACGAAGTCGTCCAGGCAGAGGACGACGTACGGGGGCACTTCGCCGGTGAGGACCTCGTCCAGGGACGTGTGGATCGGCACTTCCTCGCCCCCCGCGTCGGCACGTCGCGAGGCCAGGCCGTGCTCTGCGCCGAGCAGGGCCCACCGCCCGGCGCCGGACTCCGACCGGCTCTTGTCGACCGGCTGCCAACCCAGTTCGTACAACGGCTGCTCCTGTCCGCCGCGCAGCGCGCGCAGTTGTCCGGCGCTCACCGGCCGGAACGTCAGCGCTCCGACCTGGGCGACCGGCCGGCCGTGCTCGTCGGCGACCGCCACGGACACCGCGTCCTCACCGGCCGGGGAGATCCTGATCCGCACGGTGGCCCCGCACGGCCCGACCTGTTCCACCCCGGACCAGGAGAAGGGCAGCCGTCCCCGGCCGCCCGCCGTGTCGACGGCGCCGCCGGCCACCACCGCGTGCAGGACGGAGTCGAACAGCACCGGATGCAGGGCGAACCCGCCGTCGGCCGTGCCCTCGGCGGCCGGCGGCAGGGTGGCCGCCGCGAAGAGGTCGTCGCCGCGCCGCCACACCTCACGCAGCCCGCGGAAGGCCGGCCCGTAGTCGAAACCCGCCTCGGCGAAGGTGTCGTAGAGATCGTCGATACCGATCCGCTCCGCCGCGGCCGGTGGCCATACCGCGAGGGAGTGGGTGTCCCCGGTCCGCGCGGTGCCGGGGGCCAGATGCCCGCTCGCGTGCCGGGTCCAGCCGTCGACGGTTCGGCCGTCCTCACCCGGGTGCGAGTGGACGGCCAGGGCACGGCGTCCGGTCGCGTCCGGGACTCCGACGACGACCCGCACCCGTACCCCGCCCGTCGCGGGCAGGGTCAGTGGGGCTTCGAGGGTGAGTTCCTCGACGGCCTCGCACCCGACGAAGCCGCCCGCCCACAGCGCCAGGTCCAGGTAGGCCGTCGCGGGTACGACGGCCGCGCCGAACACCGCATGGTCGGCCAGCCACTCCTGGGTCCGCACCGACCACAGACCGGTGAACGCCACCTCGTCGGTGCCGGGGTGGTCCACGACGGCGCCGAGCAGCGGATGCCCGGGGGCCGTCAGCCCGGCCGCGGCCACGCCCGCCCGGTCCGTCCCGGCAAGGAGGTCCAGCCAGTACCGGTGCCGCTGGAACGCGTACGTCGGCAGGTCGACCCTTCGGCGGGCGCCGAACCAGGCGGCCCAGTCCACTGCGCCGCCCCGGACGTGGAACCGGGCCAGCGCGTCCGCCACCGTCCGCACGGCGTCACGGTCGCGGCGCGTCGCCGACAGGACCACGGCGTCGTCTGCTCCCAGCTGGGCGAACGTCTCCTTGGTGATGCTCGCGAGGGACGATCCCGGTCCCAGTTCGAGGAAGACGCCGGCGCCGGCCGCTCGGGCGTGCTCCACCGCGGCGGAGAAGAGGACGGGTTCACGGACATGGCGCACCCAGTGCGCCACGGAGGTGAGTTCGGCGGGCGTGGCCTCGCGGCCCAGCCTCGTCGAGACGACCGGGATCGTCGTACGGCCCAGGGGGAGGCTGCCGATCGCCGCGGAGAACTCGTCCAGGACCGGGTCCATGAGAGGGGAGTGGAACGCGTGGTCGACGTCGAGCGGTTTCGCCGGGACGCCTTCGGCGGCGAGCCGCTCCCGGAGGGCGGCGATCTCGTCGCGGCTGCCGGAGACCACAACGGACTCCGGGCCGTTCACGGCGGCGACCCCGATGCGGTCGTACGGGCCGAGCAGAGCGTCCACGTGTGCTTCGGTGGCACGCACCGACAGCATGGCGCCGGGTTCGGTGACCGTCTGCATGACCCGGCCGCGGGCGGCCACCAGCCTGGTCGCACTCTCCAGGTCGAGAGCGCCGGACACGTGGGCGGCGGCCATCTCGCCCACCGAGTGTCCGATCAGGCGATCCGGCCGGCCGCAATAGTGCTCCATGAGCCGGTAGAGGCCGACCTGAAGGGCGAACAGTGCGGGCTGCGCGATGTCGGTGCGCCGCGCCTCGGCCTGTGCGTGCTCGTCGGCGAGCAGGAGGGGTTTCAGGGCGAAGGGCAGGTGGGTGTCGAAATGCTCGCAGACGTCATCGACGCTGTGCGCGAAGACGGGGAAGGCGTCGTACAACCGCCGTCCCACGCCCGCCCACCGCGCCCCCTGCCCGGGGAACATGAAGACCGTGCCGCCCAGGTCTCGGGTGACACCGCGCACCACCCCGGGGGACTCCGCTCCCTCGCCCAGCGCGGCCAGGCCGCCCAGCAGTTCCTCCCGGTTCCGGCCCAGGACCACCGCGCGGTGCTCGAACCCCGCCCGGGCCGACACCAGCGACCACCCGACGTCCGCGAGGTCGGCATCCGTATCGACCGCGAACTCGCCCAGCTTGGCGGCCTGCGCCCGCAGGGCCGCCTCCGACCGGGCCGACACCACCCAGGGCACCAGCCCGCCCGGCACCGGCCCGCCGACGTCGGCCGCCGGCTCCTCCCCCGGCGCCTCCTCCAGGATCACGTGGGCGTTGGTGCCGCTGGCCCCGAAGGCGGACACGCCCGCGCGCCGGGGCCGTCCCGGGGCGCTCGGCCACCTCATCGCCCCGGTCAGCAGTTCGACCGCCCCGGCAGACCAGTCCACACGGGTCGTCGGGCGGTCCACGTGCAGCGTCCTGGGCATCGTCCGGTGCCGCATCGCCATGATCATCTTGATCAGCCCGCCGACACCCGCCGCCGCCTGTGCGTGGCCGATGTTGGACTTCAGGGATCCGAGCCACAGTGGCCGGTCGGGATCCCGGTCCTGGCCGTAGGTCGCCAGCAGCGCCTGCGCCTCGATGGGATCGCCGAGGGTGGTGCCGGTCCCGTGTGCCTCCACCACGTCGACGTCGCTCGCCCGCACCCGGGCGTTCTCCAACGCCGCCTGGATCACGCGCTGTTGCGCCGGTCCGCTGGGTGCGGTAAGGCCGTTGGACGCCCCGTCCTGGTTGACCGCCGAGCCCCGGATCACCGCCCAGATCCGCCGCCCGTTGCGCCGCGCGTCCGACAGCCGCTCCAGCACCAGGACTCCGGCCCCCTCGGAGAACCCGGTGCCGTCGGCCGCGTCGGCGAACGCCTTGCACCTGCCGTCCGCCGCCAGGCCCCGCTGCCGGGACATCTCCCGGAAGACCTGTGTCGTCGCCATGACGGTGACGCCTCCGGCCAAGGCCAGCGTGCACTCGCGCTGCCGCAGGGACTGCACCGCCTGGTGCACCGCCACCAGGGACGACGAGCATGCCGTGTCCAGCGAGACCGCGGGGCCCTCCAGGCCCAGCGCGTACGCCACGCGCCCGGACGCCACGCTCAGCAGGGAACCCGTCTGCCCGTAGCCCGCGATCGTCTCGGGGGTGACGTGGTGGTTCCCGTATCCGAAGTACGCCAGACCGGCGAAGACTCCGGTGGCGGTGGCGCGCAGGCTGTGCGGGTCGATGCCGGCCCGTTCGAGCGACTCCCACGAGGTCTCCAGCAGCAACCGGTGCTGGGGGTCGGCCGCCAGTGCCTCCCGTGGGTGGATCCCGAAGAACTCGGCGTCGAAGTCGCCGGCGTCGTGCACGAAGCCGCCTGAACGCGTGTAACAGGTCCCCGGCCGGTCCGGATCCGGGTCGTACAGCGCCCGCAGGTCCCAGTTCCGGTCCTCCGGGAAGCCGGACACCGCGTCCCTGCCCGCCCGCACCAGCTCCCACAGCGCCTCGGGGGACGTCACCCCGCCCGGAAAGCGGCAGGCGGCCCCCACCACCGCGACGGGCTCGGCGGTCGCCGCCGTCAGCTCTTCAAGTCGCCGACGGGTATCGAACAGTTCGATCGAGGTCCGCTTGAGATAGTCGAGCAGACCGGCGTCGTCGTCGTTCGTCATCGCTTCTCCCCTAGCCGAGTTCTTCGTCCAGCAGCGAGAGGAGCTCGCCGGCCGACGCCACACTGATCCGGTCGCGCAGGCCGGCCGGTGGTCCGGCGTCGGCGGGCGGACGGACACGGCCCGGCAGCTCGCCGAGCAGTGTGGTGAGGACGGCCCTGTCCTCGTCCGCGAGTTCGGTGAGCGCCTTCTCCAGTCGGGCGCCCAGTCCTTCGATCTCCTCGGCCAGGCGGCCGACCGCCGACTCCGCGTCACCACCGGGGTCGGGGTTGACCCGCGTGTTCAGGAAACGGGCCAGCGCGGTCGGGTTCGGATGGTCGAACGCCAGGGTGGCGGGCAGTTGCAGTCCGGTCAGGTCCGCCAGCTTGTTGCGCAGTTCCAGAGCCATGAGCGAATCGACTCCCAGATCCCTGAATGCCGTGCCGGGCCCGACGCGTCCGGCCGCCGTCTGGCCGAGGACGATCGCGGTCTGCTCCCGGACGGCGGTCAGCAGCAGAGCCTCGGCGTCGGCCGGAGAAAGGGATCTGGCCTGCTGGGCGAGCCCGGCACGGATGGTCTCGCGGCCTCCCGGACCGCCGGAGCCGCCAGGAGGGGCTCCGTCCGGACCGGACGGGAGCGGTGAACCCGGCCGGCCGGCCCATGGCGCGCCCAGCGCCGCCGTGTTCAGACGTGCCGGTACCAGCACGGGCTCGGGGCGGGTGAGTGCCGTGTCGAAGAGCGCGAGTCCCTCCTCCGAGGTCATCGGGTGGACGCCCTGTCGTCGCAGGCGGTCGATGTCCGCGTCGCCGAGGCCTGCGCCGAGCTCGCCGCGTTCCGCCCAGAAGCCCCAGCACAGCGAGCGGGCGGGCAGCCCGGCGGCCCGGCGGTTCTCCGCCAGTGCGTCGAGGAACGCGTTGGCCGCCGCGTAGTTGGCCTGTCCCGCTGTACCGAGCACGCCCGCGACCGAGGAGAACAGCACGAACTCGGACAGGTCCAGATGCGCGGTCAGCTCGTGCAGGTGCCAGGCACCGCGCGCCTTCGGCGCCAGTACGGCGTCGACGCTCGCCTCGGTGAGCGACTCGACCACCCCGTCGTCCAGCGCGGCGGCGCAGTGGATCACCGTGGTGAGCGGGTACTCGTCCGGCACCGCGGCGATCAGCTCGGCGACCGACTGCCGGTCGGTGACGTCGCACGCCACGATCTCGACCCGGGCACCCGCCGCGGTCAGTTCCTCCCTCAGCCCGGCAGCCGCCGGAGCCGCCGGCCCGCGTCGACCGGCCAGGAGCAGTCGGCGCACGCCGTGCCGCTCGACGAGATGCCGGGCCAGCAGCGTCCCCAGTCCGCCGGTACCGCCGGTGATGAGCACCGTCCCGGACTCCGGTGCCGCGACGCGCTCCGCCGCCCGGTCCCGGGGCATGGGCGCAGCGGTCAGCCGGGGGGTGGCCGGCGCACCGGCCCGGATCCTGATCTGGGGTGCACCGGTTGCGGCCGCCGCGGGAACGCGTGCCCATGAGGCGGGCCGGCCGTCGGTGTCGACGAGGGTGAAGCGGCCCGGGTTCTCGGTCTGCGCGGTCCGCACGAATCCCCAGACCGCGGCTCCCGCCGGATCCGTGCGGGCGGTCCCGTCGTCGTGGACGGCGTGGCGGGTCACGACGACCAGCCGTGACCCGGCGAACCGGTCGTCGGCAAGCCACTCCTGCGTCCGGCGCAGCACGTGGTGGAGACTCCGCTCGACGGCGGCGGGTGTGTCGTCTCGGTCGTCGGCATCCGGGGGGCCGGCGCGCAGGACGACGAGCGCGGGTATCGGCGCATCGGACGAGGCGAGTGCGGCGAGGTCGGCGAAGACCGCCGGGTCCCCCGGTGAGCCGCCGGTGGCCGTGCCGGGTGGTGCGATCACCGCGTACGGGGGCACGGTCCGCCCGGCGGCGGTCGTGAGGGGCGTCCACTCCACGTGGAAGAGCGAGTCCCGGCGGTCCAGGCCCAGTTCGGTGAGCCCGTCCACGTCCACGGGGGCCAGGCTCAGCGACTCGATGCCGCCGACGGGTTCTCCGTTCTGGTCGGCGAGGGCGACGGACAGCGTGTTCTCGCCCGCGGGCGCGAGCCGGACGCGCAGCACAGTCGGCTGGGCGGGGTGCAGGCGGATGCCGGTCCAGCGGTACGGCAGCAGCCCGTCGGGCTCGGAGCCGTCGGCAGCGCGCTCCAGGGCGGCCGGGAGCAACGCGGTGTGGAGCAGCGCCGGGTGGCACCCGAACCGGCCCGGATCCGCGTCGCGGTGCTCGGGAAGCGCCGCCTCCGCGTACAGGACGTCCCCGCGGCGCCACAGGTGCCGCAGGCCGCGGAACAGGGGGCCGTGGTCGAATCCGAGGGCGGTCAGCCCCGCGTAGGCGTCCTCGCAGGACACCGTGGCCGCCCCTGCCGGTGGCCACGCGGCCTGATCCCGGTCCGGGCCGCCGGTCCCCGCGCGGTCCGAACCGGCGGCCCCGACGGCGTTCCGCGTCCACTCGGGCTCGCCCTCGGCCCGTGAGTGCACGCTGATCGCCCGACTGCCGTCGATCACGACGCGGATCTCGCACTCTGCCGTCCGGGACAGCACCAGCGGCGTCTCCAGCGTGAGTTCCTCGACGACGTCGCAGCCCGCCTTCCGGGCCGCCCACACCGCGAGCTCCACCAGCACGGTTCCCGGCACCAGGAGGGCTCCGTGGACCACGTGGTCCGCCAGCCACGGATGGCGCCGCAGCGACAGACGTCCGCTGCCCACCACAGCGCCCTGTTCACCGTCATCGGGAAGGTCGATCACGGCGTCGAGGAGCGGATGCCCCGAGGTGCTCCCGGCGGTCGTCTCGTGCGGGGTGTCCAGCCAGTAGCGCTGCCGCTGGAACGGGTATGTGGGCAACTCGGCCCAGCGGCCCTGCCAGCCGGGGAAGGCCGCCTCCCAGGACACCGGCACGCCCGCCACGAAGGCCTCGGCCGCCGAACGGTACAGCCGCGCCGGTCCGCCGTCGCCGCGGCGCAGCGACCCCACCACCACCCCGGCGGCACCGGGAGCGGCATCGAGCATCTCCTGGATGTTGATCGTGAGCAGCGGGTGCGGGCTGACCTCGATGAACGCGCAGCGCTCCGGTTCGAGGAGGTGCCGCACGGCGGCCTCGAACTGCACCGGTTCCCGCATGTTGCGAAACCAGTAGGCCGCGTCCAGCTCGGCGGTGTCGATCGGTCCGCCGGTCACCGTCGAGTGGAACGTCACCGCCGTGGGCACGGGCGTGATGCGGCCCAGCTCGTCCCGGAGCCGGTCCTTGAACCGGTCCATCAGCGGCGAGTGTCCGGGAACGCTCGCCGGGATCCACCGCGCGCGGATGCCCTGGGACTCGCAGGCCGCGACCAGTTCCCTGACCGCCGGGGTCTCGCCCGAGACCGTCGTCGAGTAGGGGCCGTTGACCGCGGCGACCGCGACCCGTCGTTCCCAGGGCCGCAGCAGCTCCCGGACCCGGTCCTCGGGCGCCACGATCCCGGCCATGCCGCCGTCCTGGACGACCTCTGCGAGCATCCGCGACCGAAGGGCCACGATTCTGGCCGCGTCCTGCAGAGTCAGGGCACCGGCGGCACAGGCCGCGGCGATCTCCCCCTGGGAATGGCCGATCACCGCGTCCGGTGTCACGCCGAACGAACCCCACACCCGTGCCAGCGACACCATCACCGCGAAGAGCAGTGGCTGGACGACGTCGATCCGGTCCAGGTCGGCCGCCTGCGGTCCCCCGGACACGGTGTCGACGACCGACCAGTCCACCCACGGCGCGAGCGCTTCCGCACATGCGCGCATCTGGTCGGCGAACACCGGGGACGAGTGCCACAGTTCCCGCCCCATCCCCGCCCACTGCGACCCCTGGCCCGGGAACACGAACACCGTCCGGTCCACTGGTCTGGCGAGTCCGGAGACCACGCCGAGGCGGTGCCCGCCGTCGTGCGCCGCCGCGGCCAGGCCGGCGAGCAGCTCGTCGCGGTCCGCGCCGATCACCACCTGGCGGTGGTCGAACAGCGCGCGCGTCGCCGCCAGCGAATAGCCCACCTGGGCGACGGGCAGGTCCGGGGCCGCCGCCACGTGGTCCCGCAGCCGCAGTGCCTGTGCGCGCAGCGCCTGCGGCGACCGGGCCGACAGGACCCAGGGCACCGGGCCGGTCGCGGTGTCCGTGGGGGGCGGAACGGTGTCCGGCGCATCCGCCGCAGCCTCCCCCGCGTCCCCCTCCTCGGGTGGCCGGGCGGGGATGCCGGGTGCGTGGTCCTCGGGCCCGGGTGCCTGCTCCAGGATGACGTGCGCGTTCGTGCCGCTGACCCCGAAGGACGAGACTCCCGCGCGCCGCGGCCGTTCCGGCGTGCCCGGCCAGTCGCGGGGTTCGGTCAGCAGCGCCACGGTCCCGGCCGACCAGTCCACGTGCGGAGTCGGACGGTCCACGTGAAGTGTCCGGGGCAGCACCCCGTGACGCAGGGCCATGATCATCTTGATGACGCCGCCCACGCCCGCGGCGGCCTGGGTGTGACCGATGTTCGACTTCAGCGAGCCCAGCCACAGCGGGCTGCCGGGGTCCCGGTGCTGACCGTAGGTGGCCAGCAGCGCCTGTGCCTCGATGGGATCGCCCAGTTTCGTGCCGGTGCCGTGTGCCTCCACCGCGTCCACCTCGGCGGGTGACAGTCCGGCATCGGCCAGGGCTGCCCGGACCACCCGCTGCTGCGCCGGCTCGCTGGGTGCGGTCAGGCCGTTGGACGCCCCGTCCTGGTTGACCGCCGAGCCCCGGATCACCGCCCAGATCCGCCGCCTGTTGCGCCGCGCGTCCGACAGCCGCTCCAGCACCAACACGCCGGCGCCCTCGCCCCAGCCGGTTCCGTCGGCCGCCGCCGCGAACGACTTGCACCGTCCGTCCGCGGACAGGCCCCGCTGCCGGGCGGCTTCCACGAACAGCCCCGGAGTCGGCAGCGCGGAAACCCCGCCGGCCAGGGCCAGCGAGCACTCCCCGGACCGCAGGGACCGTACCGCCTGGTGGACGGCGACCAGCGACGAGGAGCACGCCGTGTCCACCGACAGCGCCGGGCCCTGCAGCCCGAGCACGTACGCCACGCGACCGGAGGCCACGCTGGTGTACGTGCCCGCGAGGGAGAAGCCCTCCGTCTGCCCGGCCGCGCCGCCGCCCATTCTCGGGCCGTAGTCGACGCCGTAGATCCCGGTGAACACCCCGGTAGCCGAACCCCGCAGGACGGCCGGGTCGATGCCCGCCCGTTCCAGCGCTTCCCACGACGTCTCCAGCATCAGCCGCTGCTGGGGGTCCATGGCGAGCGCCTCGCGCGGGCTGATGCCGAAGAACGACGCGTCGAAGTCGGCGAGGCCGGGCAGGAATCCGCCCGATCGCGTGTAGGTCTTCCCGCGCGCCCCGGGGTCCGGGTCGTACAGCGCCGCCGCGTCCCACCCGCGGTCGAGCGGGAACCCGCCTGTCGCGTCCACTCCGTCGGACACCACGTCCCACAGTCCTTCGGGGGACGTCACCCCACCGGGGAAACGGCAGCCCGCACCGACGATCGCGACGGGTTCGCGCGCGCCCTCTTCGAGTTCACGAACCCGCTCACGCAGGGCCCGGGCGTCGCCGACAGCGCGTCGTAGGTAGGACCGGAGCTTGTCGACGTCCTCCACCAGGGCCTCCCGGAACGGTTACTTGGACGGTGCGGGTGGTGCTACACGTAGCCACGATCGATCAATTCGTATAATTCTTCGTCACTGCGACTTTCCGCACCGGCCGGGTCCGGCACGTCGGCCGTCTCCGGCTCCAGGAGCGAGAAGAGGTGGCGGGCGAGGCTCTGCGGAGTCGGGTAGGAGAACGCGACGGTGGCCGGGAGGCGTACTCCCGCCGCCGTGGTGAGCCGGTTGCGGAGCCGGACGGCCATCGCCGAGTCGAAGCCGAGATCCCTGAAGGTCTCGGCGGACCTGGCCACGAGATCGGCACCGGCCGGATCCGCGCCCTTCTCCCCGAGCACGGCCGCCGTTTCGGCGCAGACGAGACGGAGAGCGGACCGTTGCGAATCCAGTCCCGCCGGTCCGGAGCCACCGGGGACCGCGTCGCCGGGGCTGGCGTCGGCGGGTGCCGTCAGCCAGTACCGGCGGCGCTGGAACGGGTAGGTCGGCAGGCCGATCCGGCGCGGCCGATCCGGCGCGGACAGCGCCGCCCAGTCCACCGGGACGCCCCGCACATGCAGTTCGGCCAGCGACGCCAGGATCGCGCCCGGGCTCCCGTCGTCCTTGTGCAGGGTGCCCACCACCGGCGGCGCGGCGCCCAGGACGTCGGCCGTCTCCGCCATCGCGACCGTGAGCACCGGGTGCGGGCCGACTTCCACGAACGCGCCGCCCCGCTCACGCATCAGCTGCTCGACGACCTCGCCGAAACGCACCATCGAGCGGAGGTTGTCGTACCAGTAACCGCCGGTGAGTGCTTGCGGGTCGAGCGGTCCACCCGTGACGGTGGAGTGGAACCGCACCGCCGTGGTTCTGGGCGAGACTCCCGCGAGGTCCGTGAGCAGGCGTTCGCGGATGCGCTCCACGTGGTGCGAGTGCGAGGCGTAGTCCACCTTGACACGCCGGACCCGGACTCCGTCGGTGGCCGCCTGCTGGGCGAAGCCGTCGAGCGCCTCGCCGTCGCCGGACACCACCACGGACGCCGGGCCGTTGACCGCAGCCATGGACAGCCGCCCGGACCACGGACCCAACCGGTCCCGCACCCATCCGGGAGAGGCGGGCACCGCGCTCATCCCACCGCCCAGAGCGGCCAGTTCGGTCAGGGCGCGGCTGCGCAGGGCGACGATCCGGGCCGCGTCGGCCAGGGTGAGCGCACCCGACACGCACGCCGCGGCGATCTCGCCCTGCGAGTGCCCGATCACGATCTCGGGGACCACGCCCAGCGACCGCCAGACCTGCGCCAGTGACACCATCACGGCGAACAGGACCGGCTGTACGACGTCCACCCGGTCCGGCGGGACGGCCGGGTCCGCACCGGTCAGCACATCCGGCAGCCACCAGTCCAGCCAGGGCGCCAAGGACTTCGCGCACTCGTCGATCGCGCGCGCGAAGACCGGTGACTCGGCGTACAACCGGCTGCCCATGCCGGTCCACTGCGAGCCCTGGCCGGGAAAGACGAAGACCACCGGACCCACCGGTCCCCCGGCCACTCCGCGGATCACGCGCGCCGAACTCGCGCCCGTCGCGAGCGCGTCCAGTCCGGCCGGCGCTCCGTCGCCGCCGTCCAGCAGGACCGCCCGATGCTCGAACGACGACCTCGTCGATGCCAGGGCGTGCCCGACGGCGGTCGCCGAGGGCGCGTCTTCCGCCGTCACGAACGCGCGCAGCCGCACCGCCTGTTGCCGCAGCGCGGACTCCGAACGCGCCGACAGCAGCCATGGCAGCGGCCCGGGTAGGCCGACCGGGGCCGGGACCGCGTCCCGGTCCCGTGACGATGCGGGCGGCTGGTCCCGGGGGGCCTCTTCGAGGATCACGTGCGCGTTGGTGCCGCCCATCCCGAAGGCCGAGACACCTGCCCGTCGCGGACGGCCCCACCTGCCGGTCCAGGACCGCGCGGTGCGAACGACCTCGAAGTCCTTCCGGAAGTCCGGGACGGCAGGGTTGGGCGACCGGTAGTTCAGGCTCGGTACCAGATGGGCGCGGTCCAGGCAGAGTGCCGCCTTCACGAAGCCGACGATTCCCGCGGCCGGCTCCAGGTGCCCGACGTTCGTCTTGACCGAGCCGATCGGCAGCGGTCTGCTGCGGCCGGTTTCGCGGAACACCTCGCGCAGGCCGGCGATCTCCGCCGGGTCGCCGAGCCGCGTGCCGGTGCCATGGGCTTCGACGTAGTCGACACTCTCGAACGGAACAGCCGCGCGAGCGAGAGCGGACAGCACCGTCGCCGCTTGCGCACCGGGGCTGGGATCCGGCATCCGGGAGGTCGCACCGCTGTTGCCCACGCCCCAGCCGCGGACCACCGCGTAGATGTGATCGCCGTCCGCGACGGCGAGGTCGAGTCGTTTCAGGAGGGCGAACGCCCCGCCCTCACCGCGGACGAAACCACTCGCCCGGTCGTCGAAGGCGAAACAGCGGCCGTCGGGCGAGAGGGCGCCGAGGTTCGCCAGACCGGCTCCCGCCTCCGGATCGGCGATCAGGTGCACGCCGCCCACGATCGCCATGACGGCGCCGCCGCCGCGTATCCGTTCGCAGGCCAGCGCCAAGGACACCAGGGACGAGGACTGACCGGAGTCCGCGCAGAGACTCATGCCGCGGACGTCGAACAGAGCGGAGATCCGGTTGGCGATCAGTGTGCCGCTGGAGCCGAGCGCGGCGTAGTGGTCGTCCCGGTCGCTGCCGGAGAGCCTGCGCAGCAGGTCGTAACCGGAAGGCGCTGCACCGACCACGACATCGATCTCCCGGCCCGCGAGTGCACTCGCCGGAATGCGCGCGTCCTCGACGGCCTCCCAGGCGAGTTCGAGGCCCAGTCGCTGCACGGGGTCCATCGCGGTCGCCTCGACCGGATCCGTTCCGAAGAACTGCGCGTCGAACCCGTCGATGCGGTCGAAGAACGAACCTGCTGTCAGGGTCGCGGCGTCCGGGTGGGAGGCGAGGGTCGAGGAGACCGCCCGGTGCCCAGGAAACCTTCCGACGGTCGACCTCCCCTCCCGGAGCAGGCCCCAGAACTCGGTCAGGTCGGACACGCCCGGAAAACGGCAAGACATGCCCACGACGGCGATGTCCATGGCTGCGCCACTCATGCGACCCCCCTTCGGTCTCCTCGGCACATGGCTGCTGCGGGCCGCGCCGCGATCAGCGCCAACGGGTCAGTGACCGCAGCAACGCCTCGGGCGCCCCCGCGAAGTCGTGGTGTCCGCCGTCCACGGCCTGGAAGTCGACGGCGTGCGAGTACCGACGCCATCCCTGCAGGAGGTCGAGGCTCACGTCCGGGTCGTCCCGCCAGTGCAGCACGGTGATGGAGCAGCGCACGGCGACCGGTTCCGCCCGCCGGTAGGCACGTGCCGCGGCGTGATCGCGGAGCAGCACGGACAGCCCCATGTCGATCATGTCCGGCCGGGGGTCGATCCCCCGGCCCCGGACGAACGCCTCCACCTCGGCGCGCAGTTCGGACTCCGTCATGGTGAGCATCCGGTCGTGGGAGGCGTCGTGCGGGGCCGGTTGTCCCGACACGAAGAGGTGCCGCGGCCCGGGCAGCCCGAGTTCGTCGAGGCGCACGACGGTCTCGAACGCGGGCAGCGCGCCCGCGCAGTGCCCGAAGAACGCGAACGGCCGGTCGAGGAACGGCTTCAGGGTGTCGGCCAGCTCCGCGGCGAGGTTCTCGTAGGTGCCGTAGTGGGGATGGCCCAGCCGGTTCTCGCGACCGGGGAACTGCACCGGACAGACCTCGGTGTCGTCGATCGCGGCGGGCCATGCGCTGAAGGCCGAGGCCCCGGCCCCGGAGAAGGGGAAGCAGAAGATCCGGGCGGCGTGCTCCGTGGACGGCTGCCGGACGAACCACGGCGACACGGCGGCGACGGGGCCGGTTGTCATGACGTCCTTCGTTTCTGGGCGACGACGGGGAGGTGGGTCATACCGGCGATGAAGTACGACCGCAGGTGCTGCGGTGCCCCGGCGAGGTCGATCGGTCCGAACCGCCCGAGCAGTTCCTCGAAGAAGACGCACAGGGTGAGCCTGGCCAGCGGCGCCCCGATGCAGAAATGCGGCCCGAACCCGAACGCGACCTGGCGTTTCGCGCTGCCGCGCGCGATATCGAACTCGTGCGGATCGGGGAACTGGGACTCGTCCCGGTTGGCCGACCCGATCCACGCGACGACCGCCCCGCCGGCCGGGACCGTGCCCCCGGCGACGGCGGTGTCGTGCACCGCGTACCGCATGAAGTTGCAGGCGGCCGACGTCCAGCGCAGCCCTTCCTCGACCAGGTTGGGGACCAGTGACGGATCGGACCGTGCCTTGTCGAACTGCTCGGGCCGCTCGACCAGGGCGTGCACCGTGCCGGAGACGGTGTGCGGCGTCGTGACGTTGGCGCCCAGGAGGATGCTGTACCCGTCGAGGGCGATCTCCTCGTCGGTCAGCGGCGCGTCTCCCGCGCGTACGCTCATGAGGTGGTCGAGCAGGCTCCCGTCCTCTTCCCCGCTCGCCCGCCGCCTCCTGACCCACTCGGTGACGTAGGTGACGAGCTCGTGGTGGGAGATGGCCAGTGTCGCGGCCTCGCTGCCGTGCTGGAAGTTCGGGTCGGACGGGGCGGTCACCATCGCGGTCAGCTGCACGAGTTCGTCCCAGTCCCGTTCCGGGATCCCCAGCAGCGGGCCGGTGACGAGCGCGGGCAGCCGCAGCGCCTGCTCGGCCAGGTCCCAGACTCCGCCGTCCAGGGCGGGTTCGAGGAAGCGGACGATCGTCTGCCGGATCCGGTCCTCCCAGGGGGCGACCGCCCGGGCGGTGAGCCTGGTACCGATCGCCCGGCGGACCTGGGTGTGCCGCGGCGGGTCGGTGGACGTCATCAGTCTGCCGGCGGCGACGTCGTCGGTCCCGAGGTGGGTGACCACCGTGCCGCGCTCGGAGGTGAACTCCCGGTGGTCCCCGAGCACGCGACACACGTCGGCGTAGCGCGTCACCGACCAGAACTCCCTGCCGTCCGGCAGGACCTGGTGGTGCAGGGGTGCCTTCGCCCGCATCACGGTCCAGATCGCGTGCGGGTCGCCGAAGGTGTAGAGGTCCAGGTCGAACAGGTCGACGCGCCCGAGGTCGACGTCGGTCCCCGGGTCCGGGGTCAACCTCACGGCTGCTCCCTTCCCTGAGCGATCAGCTCGGCGACCCGGGCGGGGGTCTGCGCGAGGTAGAAGGCGCGCACGGACAGTGCGACGCCGTAGTCCTGGAGCACCCGGTCGATGATCCGGATCCCGATCAGTGAATTTCCGCCGAGCGCGAAGAAGTCGTCGTCCGCCCCGACCTCGCAACCGCCGAGGAACTCCCCCCACAGCTCGGAGACCTCCTGCACGAGCGGGATCTGCGGCCCCAATTCCATTGCCTGCCTTTCGTTCTCCAGCGAACGGGTACGCACGCCGAAGCCTTTGTACGGCGGTGTCATGGTTGATGAACCGGAAAGCGTCCGCGCGATCGGGAACAAGTGGAATCCGGAGCTCGACCGGGAATTCCGCGCAGTTCCGCTCGGAGTGCTCCACGGGGTCGGACCCTACCCCACGGATCCGGAGCCCGAAACCCGGTGCAAGGCGGGCAAGTGAGGGCGTCCCACAGCAGCGGATGTCCCGCCGACAGGACAACAATGCGCTCTTCCGACGCTGCCGAAACCCGATCGCCGGCACCGTCCTGAACCCGTCTCCGCGGCCCGTTCGGGCGTGCGCGTCAGTCGGCATCGCATTCTCAGGACAAGACCCGCATTGCCGTTGCCAGCACACCACCGAAGAATTACGGTGACGATCCGGACGAACGCTCAGCAGGTTCCGGGCGTGTCAAACAACCACGCATTGAAGGGGATCTCGTTGCTCAAGTCGCAACGGCTCGCCGTGCTGCCCATCGACTCCTACGACCTGGCCTCCGAGTTGTCCATCGTCGACCGCCACGAATACGGCGGCGAATACGACGCGCTCACCTTCGGGTCATGGAAGTGCCATGTGCTGGCCAATGGCAGCGGCGCCGCATCGGACATAGCCTTCCGCCCCCATGACGCCCGTCTGACCCCGACCGAACTGGGCAGACAACTGCCGAACATCATGTCCCTGGTGACGGAGCACTTTTCCCTTGACCGGTTGCAATGGGTGCGCATCTTCAGCCTCCGTGACGGGCTCATGGCTCCGCACGTGGACTTCCTCGAATGGGCGAAGGCAGGCACCCGGCTGCAGATTCCGCTGCGCACCAGCGAGGAATCGCTGCACTCCGAGGACGACATCGTCTACCACCTCCGTCGCGGCGAGGTGTGGAAGATACACACGACGGCCCCGCATTCCGCGTCCAGTTCCTCCCGGACCGCCAGGCTCTCCCTCTGCCTCGACTTCTCGGACTCCGAGGAACCCGTCGCCGTCCGCGGCGACATTCCGGCGGCCGAGCCGATCCGCGTCATCGAACGGCCCGAAGCGACGCAGGCGGAGCTCGAAGAACTCATCGCCTCCGGCCAGGAGATGACCCCGGCCACCATGCGCTCGGGATTTCGCCGATTCGCCGCGCTGCACTTCGAGCGGCGCGCGCATGCCGTCGAGACGTTCGACTGGTACGAGGAGGCCGCACGGCGTACCGGAGACGCCGGCGTGGTGGCGAAGGCCGAGGCGTTCCGCAGGTACTGCGTCGAGAAGCGGGCCGACGGAGAGGCTTTCGACTGGTGAGCGGCACGGGCCGGCCTGGGTACTGCGGTCCGCGGGCCGGCCGTGGAGACGCCCTGTTCGGGACATCGAGTCGAGGAGGAACATGGACGACAGGATCGTCGAAGGACTACAGCCGGTACTGCCGGAGCTCAGCGGTCTGCTGCCGAACCTGAGCGGCATGGACATCACGAGCCTGCTGACCGACTACGCACGCATGGCGAAATTCGTGTCGGTCGTCGACGCCGCCCGCTTCATGGAGGAGCACTTCGCGTCGGCGCAGAACCTCGGCGACCGCGAGAGCCTTCTGCGGCATGCATGCTTCTCGCTCATGCTGGACGGCGACGTGCTCGAGTTCGGCGTCATGGGCGGGCAGACCCTGGCCATCCTCTGCGACGAGTTCAGCGATCGGACGGTGCACGGGTTCGACTCGTTCAGGGGGCTCCCCGAGGACTGGACCCACGACAGTCCGAGCGGCACCTACAGCACGGCGGGGAAGGTGCCGGCCCGTCTTCCGTCCAACGCGAAGCTGCACGTCGGCCTCTTCGAGGACACGCTGCCGACCTACCTGGCCGGCACCGACGAGCCGGTCGCGCTCGTGCACATCGACTCGGACCTGTACTCCAGCGCGCGCACGGTGCTGTTCGGGCTCGCCCCACGGCTGCGGCCGGGGTCGGTGATCGTCTTCGACGAGTTCCTCGGCTACCCCGGCTGGCGCCGGCACGAGTACCGGGCCTTCACCGAGTTCGTCAACGCGTTCGGAGTCGAGTTCCGCTACTTCTCCTTCGCATCGAGCTATCTGTCCGTCGCCGTGCAACTGGACTCCGCGCCCAAGGTCGGATAGCGGGCCGTCACGAGAAGGTGCCCCTGCCGCGCAGGGGCACCTTCTCGTGCTGTGTCCACGAGGGCGGGCACACCCGGCGCCAGGCGGCCCCACCGACGGCACCACCTGGCGCCACTTGGCACCACAAGGTGCCATGTCGCACCCGACCAGGCGACACGGTGCGTCCGACGCCTCCTACAATCGGGTTCCTGTCTCCACGTTTACGCAGTTCAGAGGGGCTCCAAGGCCACCGACTCCACGCCGGCACCATTCGGTCTTGCCTGTGGCGCCACAATGGTGCCATCATGGCGTCATGGACCTCACTCCGTATGTCGACACACTGCGGCGCGAACTCGCGGTGGCCGCCGATGCCGGCGGGGAAGAAGCCCGCGAGCTGGCCGAGCGCCTCACCGCTCCGTTGGAGTCGGCGACCCGCCTGACCCTCCTCAACGTGCTCTCCGCGGCGATGGACGAGATCACCCGTGAACTCGCCCCCGGCTCGGTCGACGTACGGCTGCGCGGCCTGGACCCCGATTTCGTGGTGACCCCGCCCCCCGTCGACACCCCCCCAGAACCCGCCTCGCCCGCCGAGCCACCGGCACCCGCACCGGCTCCCGCGGACGGTGACGAGGGTGGCACCGCCCGCGTCAACCTGCGACTGCCGGCCTCCCTCAAGACGCGCGCCGAGGAGGCCGCGAGCCGCGAGGGGTTGTCCGTCAACGCATGGCTCGTGCGAGCCGTGTCAGCCGCGGTCGACGGTGGAACCCAGCCGCCCGTCGCACAGCGCACCCGCACCGTCGGCCAGAGCTTCACGGGCTGGGTGCGCTAGACGCAACCGGCCCACCCGTACCGCACAGCACTTCGCCCACCGCGTCCCGCCCGCGGAGACGCCCCACGGACCCATGAGGACGGTACAGCCATGCCTTCTTTCGACACTTCGGAACCGATTTCGGTCACCGCCTACGTGTACGCCGGCTCCATCCAGTTCACCACGGGCGACCGCACCGACACCGCGATCGAGGTCCGGCCCCGCGACCAGAAGCGGGACCTCGACACACGAGCGGCCGACCAGACCGAGGTGGCCTTCGCGAGCGGCGTCCTGACCGTCACCACGCCCAAGGCCAACGTGCTCGGGCGCGGCGGCAGCGTCGACATCACGGTGGAACTGCCCACAGGCTCCAACATCGACGTCACCGGCGCCGGCACCACCGTGATCGGCGAGGGCCGGCTCGGTGAGGTCGTGGTCAAGACCGAGGCAGGCGACGTCCGCCTCGACACCACCGGCCCGCTGCAGCTGAAGGCACAGCACGGCTCGACCACCGTGGACCGGGTCGACGGCCCGGCCGAGATCACCAGCAGCACCGGCAACGTGCGCGTCAGCCTCGTCGACGGCCCCGCCGTCCTGAAGAACTCGCACGGGACCACGACGGTCGGCACCGTGACCGGCGAACTGCGCGTCAACAGCGCCAACGGCAGCGTCGACATCGGACGCGCGGAGGCGTCGATCACCGGCACCACCACCAACGGAGTCGTCCGCATCGCCGAAGTCGCGCGCGGGAGCGTCCAGTTGGACACCTCCAACGGCAATGTCGAGATCGGCATCCGCAAGGGCACCGCCGCCTGGCTCGACGTCAGGACCACCAAGGGGCAGGTACGCAACACGCTCGACGCATCCGAGACTCCCGAGGAGAGCGAGGAGACCGTCTCGGTGCGGGTACGGACCACCTGGGGCAACATCGACATCCGCCGCGCCAAGTCCTGATCTTCCTCGTCAGCACCACCGGCTTCACCGCTTCAGACTCCCCCATCCGCCTCCAGCCTTCGCACAGGAGGATCCATGTCTACTTCTGCCGTGCCCGTTCCCAGGCAGGGTGAAGATCCACTCCAGCCTGCCGCCATCTCGGCCGTCGGCCTGCGCAAGTCGTTCGGCGACAAGACCGTCCTCGACGGCATCGACCTGCGCGTCCCGGCCGGGAGCGTGTTCGCACTGCTCGGACCCAACGGCTCCGGCAAGACCACCACCGTCAACATCCTCTCCACCCTCATCTCCGCCGACGGGGGGCAGGCCCAGGTCGGGGGCCACGACATCGCGGCCGACGCCCATGCCGTGCGCGGGGCGATCGGGGTCACCGGCCAGTTCTCCGCCGTGGACGGGCTGATCACCGGCGAGGAGAACATGCTCCTCATGGCCGACCTGCACCATTTCTCCAAGAGCGAGGGACGGCAGGTCAGTGCCGAATTACTGGAACGGTTCGACCTCACCGAGGCCGCGAAGAAGCCCGCCTCCACCTACTCCGGCGGCATGAAGCGCCGCCTCGACATCGCCATGACCCTGGTCGGCCGCCCGCGGATCATCTTCCTCGACGAGCCGACCACCGGACTCGACCCGCGCTCCCGCCACACCATGTGGCAGATCATCCGCGAGCTGGTCTCCGGCGGCACCACCGTCTTCCTCACCACCCAGTACCTGGAGGAGGCCGACCAGCTCGCCGACCGCATCGCGGTGCTCCACGACGGCAAGATCGCCGCCGAGGGTACCGCCGGCGAGCTCAAGCGCCTCGTCCCCGGCGGTCACGTACGGCTCCGCTTCAACGACCCGGTCGCGTACCGCAACGCGGTCTCCGCGCTGAAGGAGGCCTCCCCCGACGACGAGTCGCTGACCCTGCAGATCCCGAGCGGAGGCAGCCAGCGCGAGCTGCGCGCCATCCTCGACTGGCTGGACGCCTCGGCCGTCGTGGCGGACGAGCTGACCGTGCACACCCCCGACCTCGACGACGTCTTCTTCGCCCTCACCGGCGGCATCAGCATGCTCGGCCAGTCCAAGGAGAACACCCGATGAGCGCCCCGGCCACCGCCCGCCCGTCCCAGCTCTCCCTCGCCGTGCGCGACTCCTCCACCATGCTGCGGCGCAACCTCCTGCACGCCCGCCGCTACCCCTCCCTCACCCTGAACCTCCTGCTCACCCCGATCATGCTGTTGCTGCTCTTCGTGTACATCTTCGGCGACACCATGAGCGCGGGCATCAGCGGCGGCGGTCCGGACCGTTCCGTGTACATCGCGTACATCGTTCCGGGGCTCCTGCTGATGACCATCGGCTCCACCACCATCGGCACCGCCGTCTCCGTGGCCACCGACATGACCGAGGGCATCATCGCCCGCTTCCGCACCATGGCGATCCACCGCGGCTCCATCCTCATCGGGCACGTGATCGGCAGCGTGCTGCAGTCGATCCTGAGCGTGGTCCTCGTGGGCGCCGTGGGCGTGGCCATCGGATTCCGCTCCACCGACGCCACCGTCCTCGAGTGGCTGGCGGCGTTCGGCCTGCTCGCCCTGGTCGCGCTCGCGTTCACCTGGATCGCGGTCGGTATGGGCCTGAGCAGTCCCAACGCCGAGGCCGCCAGCAACAGCGCGATGCCGCTGATCGTGCTGCCTCTCATCTCCAGCGCGTTCGTCCCCCTCGATGCCATGCCTGGCTGGTTCCGGCCGATCGCCGAGTACCAGCCGTTCACGCCGGCCATCGAGACCCTGCGCGGCCTGCTCCTGGGCACGGCCATCGGACACAACTGGTGGATCGCCATCGCCTGGTGCCTTGCGCTCACCGTCCTCGGCTACTACTGGTCCAAGTCACTGTTCAACCGCGACCCGAAGTAGGCGGCGAGCGGGCCTCCTCCCGCAGCTCGGCCCTTCCCTCCCGGGGGCGGCGTACACCGGCATCACGGTGTACGCCGCCCCCGGGCGCATGCGTGATCACACGTCTCGGTCCCGGAGTTCGAGGGTGCAGCACTTGACGCTGCCGCCGGCCTTGAGCAGCTCGGTCAGGTCGGCGCCGATGGGGTGGTAGCCCCGTTCGCGCAGCCGCGCGGCCAGGCGGCCGGCCGCGCGGGGAAGAACGACGTTACGGCCGTCGGACAGCGCGTTGAGCCCGAACACGGCGGCATCGGCCTCCTCGGCGAGGATCGCGTCCGGGAACCGGTCGGCGAGCGCCGTCCGGCTCTGCGCGGAGAACGCACCGGGGTAATACATGATGTCGCCGTTCCCCAGCACCGCCAGTGCGGTGTCGAGGTGGTAGAACCGGGGATCGACGAGGGTCAGACCGAGCACGGGGCACCCGAAGAACTCCCGCACCTCGTCGTGGGCCCGCGACTCCGAACGGAAGCCGGTGCCGGCCAGAATCTCCCCGCCGGTGAAGAGGAAGTCGCCCTCGCCCTCGTTGACGTACTCCGCCTGTCGGACCGAGGACCAGCCGGCGAGGCGGAACCACTCCAGATAGGCGGCGGACTCGTGCCTGCGCTGGGGGTGCCGGAACCTGGCGACGAGCGCCTTGCCGCCCACGGTGATCGCGCCGTTCGCGGCGAAGACCATGTCGGGCAGGGCCGGTACGGGCTCGATCAGGCGGACGTCGTGGCCCAGCCCCACGATGGTGTCGAACAGCCCCTTCCACTGGGCCAGTCCGGCCTGCATGGATGTCGGGCGGTCCGGGTCCATCCACGGATTGATCGAGTAGGTGACGTCGAAGTACAGCGGGCGGCACATGAGATATCGCCGGAGCACGGCTTGCTCCCCTCACCGGGTCGGATGTCCATAATTTGAGAACCGATTTCGGAGTGGCACCGCCGGACGTCGCACAACCGGGACTGTCCCGTCAGCGGGACAGGGCGGAATGATCGCCAAGAAGCCGCCCTGGTGTCGGCGGAAATCGACGGGCGCATAGAGTCGGCAGCAACGGTGTCACGTCACGTATGCTCATCTCTGTCTTCCACCGGACCACCGCGCCGTAAACAGGGCCGAATCAAGGCGGCACTTCTCCGATGGACCCGGATATGCCGACGGCAGGCCCACGATTGACACTCCCCTGCGCGCCGGGCAGAGTATTGAACTGCCGAGAAAACGCGGAAATAGCCCAGGGCTTGACGTCGTGGGCGGTCGGCGGCCGGCTCCTCCGAATCGCGGTTCGGCGTGAGCGTCGCTTCCGGAGACAGACGAGCCACTGGAATCGTGTCCATCGTCAGACCTGCCGCGTCGACACCCGGGTTCGGCCATCTCCCCACATGTGAAGCCGAATTCCAGGGGCCGGCAGACGATTAGCCGTGGCGGCTCCACCAACTCGTTCCGCACGGCAAGCACCTGGCAGACCTGAGAAGGAGCCGACGCATGAACACACTTGGCGATGGCGTTCTGGAGAGGGCCGCGGCTGAATACGCCGAACAGGGTTTCTCCATCATCCGCAACGTCGTGCCACCGGATCTCCTGGACGAGGCGCGCGCCCACGTCGACTGGCTCACCCGTAAGTACCCGGAGCTGCGGCCCGAACACTTCCATCATCCCCTGATCCGCAACGACGCCTTCTGGGCACGTCTGGTGTCGGAACCCCGGCTGGTGGACATCGCGGAGTTCTTCCTCGGTCCCGACGTGGCGTGCTTCACCGCCCACTACATCTGCAAGCCCCCGTACGACGGACAGCCCGTACTGTGGCACCAGGACGGCGCTTACTGGACGCTGAGCCCGATGGAAGCGCTCACCGTGTGGCTCGCCGTCGACGAGAGCACCGCGGCGAACGGCTGCCTGCGCATGATCCCGGGAAGTCACGAACTGCCCCTGCACAAACCGTCGGTGCGCACCGACGAACCCAACATGCTGTTCTCCTCCTCCGACGAGACCCTGGCGCGGGAGTGGGCGGAGAAGCGCGGTGTCGTGGACATCGAACTACAGCCGGGCGACGTCTCGATCCACCATCCGCAGCTGCTGCACTGCTCGGAGGCGAACACCTCCGCCAAGCGACGCTGTGGTCTCGACATCGGCTACATCGCGACGACGACGCGGATCCACAGTGAGGGCATCTACCTCGACCCGCTGCTCGTGCGCGGCTCGGACGCCGACGGCCGCAACAGCTACCGTCCGTTCCCCGCCTGGCAGGAGGGCGAGACGGTTCCCTTCGCCGGGCAGGAGGCGTGGAGCGACAAGGTGGCCGTGCTCAACGCGGCGCTGCCGCCGCGTTCCCGTGAGCTTCCCGAGGAGAGCCCGATCGACTCGACCCGGCACATGATCGACCGGCTGCGTGACGGCACCGTGAAACGCTGATCGCGACCCCAGCCGTCGGAACCACACACATGCGGGCGCCCCCGAACACGTCGTGTTCGGGGGCGCCCGCATGTACTCGCAGGGCCGGCCCTCACAGGCGCACGGGGAACGCGGAGAACAGCCGAGCCCCGCCGGGAATGATCTCGCGGTACCGCAACTCGCTTCTCTTGACGGCGAGTTCGAGAGTCTCCCGCTGGAGGAACAGGTGGTCGAGAGCCACCTCGCCCTCCAGCTCGGCGAGCGCTGCGCCGATACAGCGGTGCGGTCCCGAGCCGAAGGCGAGGTGCCCCTCACCGCGCTTCAGCACCCGCTCGACCTGGCACCGGCCGGGCTCGGCGAAGACCCGGGGATCGTAGTTGACCGACTGGAGCGAGCCCGTCACGGCATCGCCCTTGCAGATCGGGACGCCGGCCAGCTCCATGTCCTCGGACGCATACCGCGGTCCGGCGCTCGGGATCGGGTTCGCGATCCGCATCAGCTCGTCGATGGCGTGCGGCAGGGCCTCCGGCCTGGCACGCAGCAGAGCCAGCTGGTCCGGGTTCTCCAGGAGCGTGAGCACCGCGTTCGGAATGAAGTGGGCCGTCGAGTGGTATCCGCCGTTCACCAGCACGCCCACCATCGAGATGATCTCGTCCTCGTTGAGACGACCGCCGTCCACGTCCGTCGTCTGCACCAGGGTGGAGATCATGTCGTCCGCGGGCTCGGCCCGACGGCGCGCGATGAGTTTCCGGGTGTATTCGAAGAGGCCCTTGGCGCTGGTGGTGAAGTCCGCGTCGATGTTGGCGTATTCGTCCATCCACTGCCGTATCTGCGGCTGGTCGTCCCTGTCGATGCCGACGAGCTCGCAGATGACAGCACCGGTCAAGGGGGTGGCGTACTCCTTGAGAAGGTCACCGGATCCCCGCTCGGCGAACGCCTCGACGAGTTGGGTGGAGATCTCCTCGATGCGGGGCCGCAGCGCCTTGATACGCCGGACGCTGAACGCGGGGGCCACGAGCCGGCGCAGCCGGGCGTGCTCCTTCCCGTCCTGGAGCATCAGGTTGGACGTGAAATAGCGCAGCAGCTCCGCCGGGACGTCGAGGGACGTGAGCGCCTGGTCCGCGATGCTGGGACCCTGGTGACCCGGCACATTGCTGATATTGGTGACGAGCCGCGGGTCACTCCAGGCGGCCTTGAACTCCTCGCTGCGCGTGATCAGCCAGACGGGCGGCCCGCCGGGAAATCCGACGGGGACGAGTGGAGCCATCTCGCGCAGCCGCGCGAAGGCGCCGATGGGATCGTCCTCGAATTCAGGATCCAGCAGGCTCACAACCGGATCAGCCATAATCGTCGTCTCCTTGACGTCTGTGACGAACACAGTCTTCTCTTCGGCCGGTGTCCTCTCGGCGCACTATCGATCGCGGGAGGATTCCACCGCTATCAGGTCCAGCACCTCCCGGGCGTGATCGACCAGATACATGTGATCGCCCGGGATCTCCGCACCGGTGAATTCGCCCGTGGTCGCCTTACGCCACTCCTGCGCCTGGTCCGCGCTGACCAGGCCGTCGAAAGTTCCCCGAATGGAGCAGATCGGCACCGACACCGGTTCATCGGTGCTCGGAACGTAGTTCTCGTGCATTTCGCAGTCGGCTTGCAGCACCGGCAGAATCAGTTCACGCATCTCCGGGTGGTCGAGGGCCTCGTGTCGGAACCCCGCGAACTCCTCGACCCGGGCGAGGAACTCGTCGTCCGGAAGTCCCGTCGCCCTGCGCTCCCGCTGTGTCCACGGTCCCGGCGAACCGCTGACCACCAGCCGTTCGACGGGAACACCGCGGTTGCCGAGCAGATGGACCAGTTCGTAGGCGAGCACGGCGCCCAGGCTGTGCCCGAACAGCACGGCCCGCGTCCCCTCGCCGAGCTCCGCCATGAGGTCGTCGACCGACTTCTCGGCCGCCTCGACGACGTTCCGGTACGGCGTCTGCAGAATCAGCCGTTCCCTGCCGGGCAGTTCGACCGGGACCACGCGCCACCGTCCGGCGGACAGCGCCCGCCAGGGGTGGAAGAACGAGGGTCCCGCTCCCGCGAACGGCACGCACACCAGCGCGGTCCGGTCCCGGTCGTCCCCGGCGGTGCCGGTTTCAGTCACCTCGGCCAACCCCGCTCACCCCTGCGCCAGTCTGCGCGCGATGACCTTCATGATCTGGCCGGCGGGCTTGGGCATGTGCAGGTCGTGGTGGGTGGCGTCCACGTCGTGCTCCTCGATGGAGCCGAGGACGTGGGGCCGCCAGTCTGGGGCCCAGGAGCCCTCGTCATCCTTGTCCAGCTTGGCGTTGAAGTACAGCATGTCGCCGCGGTAGACCGGCGAGCTGAACTCCTCCATCTTGGCGAGGTTGTTGGCCCCCACCTTCGACATGGTCTCCAGGAAGAGGTCCATGTTGGCGGTGTTCATGAACTGGCCGAAGACGTCCTCGACCTCCTTGCGGTAAACCGCCGGCACCGTGCCCGAGAGGTTGCGGAACCCGCCCGCCGACTTCGAGTCGAGGATCGCCAGCAGGCCGACCTCGTGGCCCTGCCGGTCCAGGGCCTCCGCCACCGCGTGGGCGAGCGGGCCGCCGTAGGACCAGCCGACCAGGTTGTAGGGGCCTTCGGGCTGGGTCTGCAGGATCTGGGTGAGGTAGTCGTCGATCATCTCCGGTACCGATCCCGCCAGTTCGTCCACCCCGCCGGAGCCGCGGGACTGCAGTGCGTAGGCCGGCCGGTCCGGCACGTACGGCGCGAAGGTGAAGAAGGCCCAGCCGAGACCGCCGCCGCCGTGGAAGAACCACACGGGTGCCTTCCCGGTGCCGGGGTCCCGGTGCAGTGGCAGCACCACGGCGAACGAGTCGAGGTGGTCGTCGGGGATGCCGCCCATGAGCACCAGCGAGCCCAGCTCGGCCACCGTCGGGTAGCGGACGATCGTCCGGACGGGCATGTCGACACCGAACTGCTTGCGGATGCGGGCGCTGAGCCGGGTGGCCAGCAGTGAGTGCCCGCCGAGCAGGAAGAAGTCGTCGTCGATACCGACGTTCTCCACTCCCAGCAGCTCGCCGAAGAGGGCAGAGAGCTTCTCCTCGTGCGCGTTGCGCGGCGCTCCGCTGCTCGCGGTGGTCGTGGACTCTGCCGGCAGTGCTCGCCGGTCGAGTTTTCCGGCCGGGGTCAACGGCAGTTCGGGAAGGGGCACCACCGCGGCCGGGACCATGTAGTCCGGGAGTCGCTCGCGGAGGTACTGGGGCAGTTCGACCGTGAGCGGGCCGATCGACTTGGCGAGGGCGGGGGCGTTGGCCCGCATGCGGCCGGCCACGCCGCTGGGCACGAACCCTCCCGTCACCGCCGTCCGGTCGGCCGGGAGGGCGGGCAGCAGCACCGCGTCGAAGCCCTGGACGCTCTCGCCCGACCATGTGAGGACCGCGTCCAGGCCACGCTGGCGCGCCCACGCGGCCAGGTCCTCCGGATCAAGAGGGCGGCCTGCCGGGGCCGCCCCGCTCAGCACACCCGCGGACGTTGCGGCGGCGGCCTCCTCCGCCAGCCGCGCGTTCGGTATCCCGGTCACCCGCAGCGGTCCGGAGGCCCGCTCCGCGCGCTCGGCCACTGCGGCGAGGTCGGACACCTCCCGGCCCCACTGCACGGCCGGCACGTCCGCCAGGTCGACGAGGCCGGCGCGGTCCTTGTGGAGGACGACCTCGTAGCGGTGCCGCGTCAGTTCGTTGTGCGCACGGCCCGTCTTCAGCCGGATGTCACTCCCGGCGCCGTGCTCCGCCGCCCACTCGCCGAACCACTCGGGAGCGACCACCAGCTCCCGTTCGGCGAGGACCGCCTGGTCCACCATCGCCCGCAGCTCCTCCTGCGAGGCGTGCGGCCGTGCCGCACGCTGCACCCCTGTCAGCAGCAGCCGCAGAGTGGTCGCGTTGCGGACGTCGCCGATGACGACACGGCCGCCCGGCGCGAGGAGACCCATGACCTTGCGCAGCACCTCGTCCAGGTACTCGACGCTCGGGAAGTAGTGCACCACGGAGTTGAGCACCACGGTGTCGAAGCCGCCCTCGGGCAGCCCCGAGATGTCGTCGGCCGCCTGGACAGCGAGCCGGACCCGGTCACCGTACCCGGCCCGGTCGACCTGGGCCCGGACGCGGTCCACCACGGTCGCCGAGATGTCGGTGCCCCAGTACTCGTCGACCTCACCCGCGATCTCCGACAGCAACAGGCCGGCGCCCGCGCCGATCTCCAGCACCCGGCTCGGCGCGAACCCCAGGATCCGGGCGACGGCCGCGTCCCGCCACTCCAGCATCTGCTCACGGGGAATCGGCTCGCCGTCGTACGCCGACTTCCACAGTTCGAAGTCCTCGCCCAGCGCCTCGTCGGCGGACTTGGTGTAGGTGTCGTCGTGCACCTGCCGCCACTCGTCCACCTGTACGTCGGCGTCGGCCACGGCGGTCTCGGGATCGGGCACCACGTAGGCGACGAGCCGCTGGTCGCCGTTCTGGTTCTCGCGCACGAGGACCGCGGCCTGGGCCACCGCCGGATGCCCGGTCAGCACCTGCTCGATCTCGCCCAGTTCGATGCGCAGTCCGCGGATCTTCACCTGGAAGTCGGTGCGGCCGAGGTACTCGACCTGGCCGTCCTTGCTCCAGCGCACCAGGTCCCCGGTGCGGTACATCCGGGAGCCCGACTCGCCGAACGGGCACGCCACGAACCGCTCCGAGGTGAGCCCGGTCTGCCCGAGGTAGCCCCGGGCCAGGCAGGCACCGGCCAGGTAGAGCTCGCCGGTGACTCCGGGCGCGACTGGGCGCAGTGCCGCGTCCAGCACGTACACCTGGGTGTTCCAGATCGGCCTGCCGATCGGCACCCGGTCCGCACCGGGCACGTGCTGCCAGCCCGTGACCTCGACGGCCGCCTCGGTCGGACCGTAGAGGTTGTTGGCGGAGCAGCCGGGCAGCAGGTCGACGAAGCGGTTGGCCAGCGAGGCGGGGAAAGGTTCGGCCGCGACTTCGATCCAGCGCAGGGTGGTGCACCGGGCGGCGGCGGGCTCCGCGACGAAGGCTTCCAGCAGCGAGGGCACGAAGTCCGCACCGGTCACCCCCTCCCGCCGGATCAACTCGGCCAGATACGCCGGGTCCTTGCGCCCGTCCGCACGCGCCACCACCACAGCCGCCCCCACTTGAAGGGGGGCGAACAGCTCCGGCACCGATGCGTCGAAGCTCGCCGAGGTACTCAGCAGGATCCGGTCCTCGCCGGTGACCTCGAAGTGGGCCAGGCCCCACTTAATCCGGTTCATGATCGACCGGTGCGACACCTGCACACCCTTCGGACCGCCCGTCGAACCCGAGGTGTACATCTCGTAGGCGGCGTTGTCCGGCGACAGCACACGCACCGGGTTCGCATCCGGGCACGCCGACACGTCGGGAAGCGTCTCGTCCAGCACCAACAGGGGCCTGGCCCGGTCCAGGACCTGCCGCACCCGCTCCTCCGGCAGGTCGGTGTCCACCGGCAGATACGACGCCCCCGCCTTCACCACCGCGTAGATCGCCACCATCAGGTCCACCGACCGCGGGATCTTCACCGCGACGACCGACTCCGGACCGGCACCCCGCTCCACCAGCCAGTGCGCCAGCCGATTCACCCGCCCGTTGAACTCCCCGTACGACAGCACCTCGTGCTCACCGACCACCGCGACCCGGTCCGGATCCCGCGCCACCTGCGCCTCGAACGCCTCCGGCAACGTCTCCGCCACCACCGCACACGCCGTGTCGTTCAGTCCCCGTACCACCCAGTCCCGTTCCGCCGCGGAGAGCGCCTCGATCCTGCTGACCGGTGACAGCGGGTCGGCGGCCAGCTGCTCCAGCACCCGCGCGAACCGGGCGGCGACGGCCTCGACCGTGTCCCGGTCGAACAGCTGGGTCGCGTACATGACGTCACCGTGCAGCGCGCCCGTTTCGTCCATGGCCATGCTGAAGAACAGGTCGAACATCGCGGCCGACACCAGGTGCTGCTCGAACTCCACCTTGAGGCCCGGGAGTTCGAAGTCCTGTTTGGCGAAGTTCTGCCAGGCGAAGGTCACCTGGAACAGCGGCTGGTACGCGGCGGACCGCTCGGGGTTGAGCTCCTCGACCAGCATCTCGAACGGCACGTCCTGGTGCTCGTAGGCCGCCAGCGCCTTGTCCCGCACCTGGGCGAGCAGATCGGTGAACGTCGGATCGCCCGAGAGGTCGACCCGCAGCACCTGGGTGTTGACGAAGACACCGACCAGGTCGGCCAGTGCTTCGTCGGTCCGGCCGGCGATCGGGTTGCCGATCGTCACGTCGTCCTCGGCGCCGAGCTTGCGCAGCAGTACCGCAAGCGCGGCCTGCAGGACCATCGACATGGTCATTCCGCGCTCGTCGGCCAGCCGTTGCAGTCCGGCCGCCACCTCGGGTTCCACCACGAGGCCGACCGTGTCGCCGTCCAGGCTCCGCTCCGGGGGCCGGGGGCGGTCCAAGGGCAGGGTGAGCGGCTGCGGTACGCCCTCCAGCTCCGCGCGCCAGTACGCGGTCTGGACGCCGGCCAGGCTGCTGGGGTCCGCCGGGTCGCCGAGCAGCTCGCGCTGCCACAGCGCGTAGTCCTTGTACTGGACGGAGAGCGGTTCCCAGTCCGGCGCCCGGCCGTCCAGGCGCGCGGTGTACGCGGCGCTCAGGTCCCGTGCCAGCACGCCGCCCGAGACACCGTCCGAGGCGATGTGGTGGATGAGCAGGACCAGCAGGTGCTCCTGAGGGGCACAGCGGAACAGGGTGGCCCGCAACGGGATCTCGTTCGCCAGGTCGAAGTGGTGGGCGATGACCTCGTCGACCGCGCCGGAGAGGTCCTCGGGCGCCACGTCGACGACAGGCACCCGTACCGCCGCCTCCGCCGTGGGCAGGATCCGCTGGTGGGGCTCGTCGTCCTCGTTCGTCACGTACACGGTGCGCAGAATCTCGTGCCGGTCGACCACGTCGCGGATCGCCGCCACGAGGGCCGGCTGGTCCAGTGGCCCCGTCAGACGGAACGTCGGGGAGATGTTGTAGGTCTCCGCGCCGCCCTCCAGTTGGTACGTAACCCACATGCGGCGTTGTGCGTACGACAGCGGAATCACTGGGTTCACTCCTCTACGAGCATCTTGCGCAGACCGGGACGAAGCGGAACAGCCGATTCCTCCGACCACGCGGCGAGCGCGGCCACTGTCGGCAGGTCGAAGATCTTGCGGATGGGGATCTCGATGCCCAGCTCGGCGCGGGCACGGGTGATCAGCCGGGTGGCGAGCAGGGAGTGCCCGCCGAGGGCGAAGAAGCCGTCGTCGACGCCGACCCGTTCGACGCCGAGCACCTCGGCGAAGAGTCCGGCCAGGGCTTCCTCGCGGGGTGTGGCGGGGGCGCGGAAGTCGGTGGCGGGGGTGAGGCCGGGGGTGGGCAGGGCCTTGTGGTCGAGCTTGCCGTTGGGCGACAGCGGCAGCCGGTCGAGCGGCACGTAGGCGGCGGGGATCATGTAGTCGGGCAGCCGCTCCGCCAGGTGGGTGCGCAGGTCGGCGGGGTCCGGGACGGTCTGCTCGGCGGCCGGGACGAGATAGGCGGCCAGATAGCGGGTGGTGCCCGACTGCCGGGTGACGACGGCCGCCTGGGCCACCCGCGGATGAGCCGTGAGGGCGGCTTCGACCTCGCCGGGTTCGACGCGGTAGCCCCGGATCTTGACCTGGGTGTCGATACGGCCCAGGTGGTACAGGTCGCCGTCGGGAGCGAGGCTGACGAGGTCGCCGGTGCGGTACATGCGGGAGCCGGGTGGCCCGTAGGGGTCGGGGACGAAGCGGTCCGCGGTCATGTCGGGGCGGCCCTGGTAGCCGCGCCCGGCACCGGCCAGGTAGAGCTCGCCCGGCGTGCCCGGAGGCGACAGCGTCAGACCCGGTCCGAGGACGTAGGCACGCACTCCGGGGAAGGGGCGGCCGATGGGTACGCCGTCGGGGTAGGACCGGTCGGGGCGCAGGAGGTGGGCGGTGGCGTAGAAGGTCTCGCTGGGGCCGTAGCTGTTGATGACGCGGGCCTGTGGCCAGAGCGTCCGCACGCGGTCCGCGAGGGCCGGGGTCAGTACCTCCCCGGAGATGTTCAGTGCGGTGGGCGTGATGCGGTCGCCGAGCTGGTCGACGAGTTCGGCGAACGCCGACGGCACCGAGCAGACGACGTCGATGTCCCAGGTGTCCCGTTCGGCCAGTTCCAGCACGTCGGGCACGATCTCGGCGCTGCCGCCCGTGGTGAGGGCGGAGAACAGTTCGAAGGTGGCGACGTCGAAGCCGAACGAGGCGGCGAGCAGCACGCGCCGGCCGGACTCCATGTCGGCGTGCGCGACGAGCGCGTCCACGGCGGTGACGACGGTGGCGTGGCTGACGCTCACGCCCTTGGGCACGCCCGTGGAGCCGGAGGTGTACACGACGTACGCCAGGTTCTCGGGGCGGACGCCCGGTCGTGCCGCCGCTCCCGTGGCGCCGTGGGCGGTGGGCGTCGGGGCCCGGAAGGCGGCATCGTCGAGCACGAGCACCGGGATGTCCGTGGCGGGGACGAGAGCGCGGGTGTCCGTGTCGGTCAGGACCAGGTGGGGCCGGGCGCCGGGGAGGATATGCGGGAGGCGGGTGGCGGCGAAGGCGGGGTCGACGGGCAGGTAGGCACCGCCCGCCTTGAGTATGCCCAGCAGGGCCGCGACCGCGGTCGCGGTGCGCGGCAGGACGGTGCTCACCACGGCCTCAGGACCCACCCCGTGCCCGGCCAGCACGGCCGCGAACCGCTCCGCCCGGGCGTCCAGTTCGGCGTACGTGAGCGACTCGTCCGAGCCGACCACGGCGAGCGCGTCCGGGGTCCTGGCGCTCTGTGCCGCGACCCGGGCGGTGATCGTGGCCTCCGGCGCCGGGGCGTCGAACCGGCCCAGCAGCAGGTCGCGTTCCGCCGGGTCCAGGACGTCGAGCTGTGCGACCCTCAGCTCCGGGTCCGCGGCCAGCTGCCGCAGGACACGGACGAGACGGGCCGCGTACAGCTCCACCGTGGCGCGGTCGAAGACTTCCGGGGTGTACTGGAGGACGAGTTCGAGGTGCGGGTCCACCGCCGCCGCCAGACACAGCGGGTAGTGGTTGCCCGCGGAGGGGCGGAAGCCGGTGAAGGTGATCCCGTCGGCGGCGGCACTGGCCGCGCTGAGGCCCTCCCGGTCGATGGGGTACGACTCGAAGACGACCAGCGTGTCGAAGAGGGACTGCAGACCGACGGACTTCTGGATCTCGGCGAGTCCGTGGTGGTAGTGCTCCGCGAGGGCGGCCTGCCGGCTCTGCAGCCGGGTGAGGACCTCGGCGACGGTGTCCCCCGGCGTGTACGAGACCCGTACGGGGACGGTGTTGATGAACATCCCGACCATCGACTCGACGTCCGGCACCGCGGGCGGGCGCCCGGAGACCGTGGCGCCGAACACCACGTCCTGCCGACCGGTCAGCCGGCCGAGCAGCAGCGCCCAGGCGCCCTGGACCAGGCTGTTGACGGTGACGCCCAGCTCGGTGGCGCGGCGGCGCAGTGCCCTGGCGTCGTCGGCGGGGAGCGTGATGTCGACCTGGGCACGGCCTTCGGCCTCGGTGCCCGCGGCGCCGGGAGCGAGCAGGGTCGGCTCCTCGATCCCGTCGAGTTCGGCCGCCCACACCCGTGCGGACGCCTCGTGGTCCTGGCAGGCGAGCCAGGAGAGGAAGTCGTCGTGGTCGCGGGTGGCGGGGAGGCCGGCCGGGTCACCCCCGGAGGCGTAGAGCAGCAGCAGGTCCCGCATCAGCACGGGGGTGGACCAGCCGTCGAACAGGGTGTGGTGCGCGGTCAGTACGAGTTCGGGGCGGTCGGGTTCGACGACGACGAGCGAGAGCCTGATGAGCGGTGGGGTACCCGCGTCGAAGTGGGCGGCCCGGTCCCGCGCCAGGAACCGCTCGAAGGCCTCGGTCCGCCCGGGCTCGGCGGCGGAGGTCAGGTCCAGGTGGTGCCAGGGCAGGGTCACCCGCTCCGGCACGACCTGCACCACCTCGCCGTCCGCCCGGTCGACGAACGCCGCGCGGAGGCAGGCGTACCGGTCCAGGAGCGCCTGCCCGGCCCTGCGCATCCGCTCCGGGTCGACCGCACGGGACAGCTGGAAGACCAGCTGCACGTGGTAGGGGTCGTACGCCGATTCGCCGGCCAGCATCGTGTGGAAGTGGATCCCGGACTGCGCCGGTGTCGCCGGCCACACCTTGGCCAGTCTGCCGAAGCGCTCCTCCCAGCCGTCGATCTCCTCCTGCCGTACGTCGACCAAGGGGGCGTCGCTCGGGGTCAGTCCGCCGGCGTCGGCCGTCGCGGCGTGCCGGGCGAGGGCGGTCAGCGCCTCGACCCACAGGTCGGCGAGCTCGCCGACCTCGGCGCGGGAGAGCACGCCGGTGGGGAAGCCGAAGTAGGCGGTCAGCCGCTCTCCGCCGTCGGGGGCCGCGGTGGCCACCGCGTTGATCTCCAGCGCGGACAGCACGGGCATGTCGGCGTCGGGGACGGCGGTCAGGTCCCGGTGGTCGGTGTCCGGGGACCAGCCCAGCCCGCGCAGTCCGTCCGGGAGGTCGGCGCCGGAGGCGCGGCCCAGATAGTTGAACCCGATCTGCGGTTCGCGCGCCGCGGCCAGTACCGGCGCGGTCCGGGCGTTGAGGTGGCGGAGCAGTCCGTGGCCCAGGCCGTTGTCCGGTACCGCCCGCAGTTGCTCCTTGACCGCCTTGACCGCCCGGCCCGCGGCCGGTCCGCCGGCGAACGCCTCCGCCACGTCGATCCCGGCCACGTCCAGGCGCACCGGGAACGTGGCGGTGAACCATCCGACCGCACCGGACAGGTCCGCGCCCGGAACCACGTGCTCCTGGCGGCCGTGACCCTCCAGCCGGACCAGCGCCGCGGACCCGGTCACCCCCCGCATCCGGCGCCAGCGGGCCAGTGCCAGGGCGAGGCCGGCCAGCAGTCCGTCGTCGGCGCCGCCGCGGAACACCGCGGGCACCGTGTTCAGCAGCCCCTCGGTGACCTCCGGTGGCACCTCGACCCGTACGGTGTCCACGGTGGCCGCCACATCGCGGGCCCGGTCCAGTTCCCGTGCGCCCAGGACGGGTTCGGCTCCGGCCAGGATCTCCTGCCAGACCGGCAGCTCGGCCTCCCGCTCCGGGCTGACGGCGTCGTCGGCCAGGGCGTGCGCCCAGCGCCGCAGCGAGGTTCCCGCCGCGGCCGGTTCCGGGGGCAAGCCCGCACGGACCCGCTGCCAGGCTGCGGCCAGGTCCGGCACGAGGATCCGCCAGGAGACCCCGTCGACCACCAGATGATGCAGCACGATCAACAGCCGCCCGGCGTCCGCGCCCGGCCCCGGGTCCGGGTCCGGGGTGAACCACACGAACTGCGCCATCACGCCCGCGTCCGGATCCAGCCGACCGGCTGCCGCGTCCAGTTCCGCCGTCACGTCCGCTGCGCCGTGCCCGACCTCCCGCACCAGCGCACCGGCGTCCACGCTGCCCACCGGCCCCATCAACAGGCCGGGGCCGGTCCGGTCCAGCCGGGCGCGCAGCACGTCGTGCCGGTCCAGGACCGCCTGGAGCGTGGCGACCAGTCCGGCACGGTCGATGTCCGTCGGCAGCGTCAGCATCGCGGACATGCAGAACCGGCCGATGCCACCGCCGAGGGCCAGCACATGCGCCGCCGCGGGCGGCAGCGGCGCCCGGCCGACGCCGCCTCCGGGCAGCTCGGGCAGCGTCACCCGTTCGGACTCGGCCCGTCCCTCGACCAGTTCCGCGAGCCGGGCGACCGTGCGGTGTTCGAAGATCTCCCGGGTGCTGACCACGACTTCGCGTGCCTTGGCCCGCGCCACCACCTGGATGGAGCGGATGCTGTCCCCGCCGCTCGCGAAGAAGTCGTCGTCGACCCCGATCCGTCGGCCGTCCAGGACATCGGCGTACACCTCGGCAAGGACCCGTTCCGCGGTGCTGCGCGGGGCACGGTAGGCGGTACCGGCGAACTCCGGCTCCGGCAGGGCCGCCCGGTCCAGTTTTCCGGTCGTGGTGCGGGGCAGCCGGTCCAGCACCACGAGCAGGGCGGGCACCATGTAGTCCGGCATCCGCTCGGCCACGAACCGCCGCAGTTCCACCACCGGCACACTGCCCTGCCGGTCGCTGCCGCCGTCGGTGTCTCCGCCTGTGCTGCCGCCTGTGGCGCCGTCCGCCGGCGTCACGTAGCCGACGAGTCGTGTACTGCCGGTGTGGTCCCGCCGGGCCGTGACCACGGCCTGGCCGACCGCCGGATGCCGGGCGAGGGCGATCTCGATCTCGGTGGGCTCGACGCGGATCCCGTTCACCTTGACCTGGGTGTCGGCCCGCCCCTCGTACTTCAGCTGACCGTTCTCGTCCCATCTCGCCAGGTCCCCGGTGCGGTACATGCGGGCGCCGGCGGGCCCGAAGGGGCAGGCGACGAACCGTTCCGCGGTCGCCCCGCCGCCGCGGTGGTAGCCGCGGGCGAGATGACCGGCCACGTACAGTTCGCCGACCACGCCCGGTGGCACCGGGGTCAGCTCCGGTCCCAGTACGTAGGTGCGCATGTTGGCGAGCGGTCTGCCGATCGGTGTCACGCCGGTCGCGGCGGACTGCTGCGGGACCGGGAAGCTGGAGACGTAGAAGCTCTCGGTCTGCCCGTACGCGTGCACGACACGGACGTCCGGGAACGCCTGGTGCACCTGGTGCACCACGTCGGCCGTGAGCGGATCGCCACCGAGGATCGCGGTGCGCAGGTCGAGGGCGAGGGCGCCCGGCTCCTTGGCGAGGATCGGCGCGATCAGTGCGGTGAAGACCGCCGGGACCGCGCAGACAGTGGTTCCCGACCAGCTGTCCCGTTCGGCGAGTTCGAGTACGTCGCGGACGATCTCGACACTGGCTCCGGCGGTGAGCGCAGTGAAGATCTCGAACACCGAGACGTCGAAGTTCACCGAGGTCGCGGCGAGCATCCGCGCCCCCGGCTCCAGTTGCGCCATGCTCC
Source organism: Streptomyces sp. NPDC048278 (assembly GCF_040652195.1). NCBI lineage: Bacteria > Bacillati > Actinomycetota > Actinomycetes > Kitasatosporales > Streptomycetaceae > Streptomyces > Streptomyces sp. NPDC048278. The sequence continues at coordinate 27,375 of NZ_JBEZLP010000010.1, read as the reverse complement.
GCGAGTACCACACGCCGTTGACGACCGTGGCGTGGGTCATCGCCACGCCCTTGGGTCTGCCCGTGGAGCCGGAGGTGTACATCACGTAGGCCAGGTTGTCCGGCCTGACCGGGGTGTCCGCGGCCTCGGCCAAGGGGCCCGCGCCTGCGTCGAGGGCGTCGAGGTGCAGGTTGTCCAGGTGGAGTACCGGCTGCCGGCACTCCGGGAGGGCCGCCGCCGTGGCAGGATCGGTCAGCACCAGGACCGGTTCGGCCGTGGTGAGCAGGAGGTCGACGCGGGCGGCCGGATGGTCCGGGTCGATGGGCAGGTAGGCGCCGCCCGCCTTGAGCACCCCGAGCTGCGCGACCACCAGGTCCGCCGAGCGCGGCAACGCCACGGCAACCACCGTGTCCGGTCTCACGCCACGCTCGCGCAGCACGGCGGCCAGCCGGCTGGCGCGGGCGTTCAACTGCCCGTAGGACAGCTCGGTCCGCCCGGCGACCACGGCCGTCGCGTCCGGTGTGCGCAGGGCCTGAGCGGTGACCAGCCCCGGCAGCGTGGCGTCCTGCGCCGGGGCGGCGGTCTCGTTCAGCTGTGCCAGCCAGTCCCGCTCGGCACCGGCGAGCACGTCCACCGCGCCGAGCCGCATCCCGGGATCGGCGACCACCTGCCGCAGCACACGGACGAAGCGGTCGGCGAAGCCCACGGCGGTGGCGTGGTCGAACAGTTCCGTCGCGTATTCGAGCCGGCCGTACGCCCGCCCCGACGCCGCGTCCGGAATGATGTTGAAGAACAGGTCGAACTTCGCCGTGTCGGTGCCCGTCCCCACGGGGGTGACCCGCAGCCCCGGGATGTCGATCCCGGTCCAGGCGAACTGCCAGGCCAGCATCACCTGGAACAGCGGTGAGTACGAGGTGGAGCGCTCCGGGTTGAGCAGCCCCACCAGACGCTCGAACGGCATGTCCTGGTTGTCGTAGGCCGCCAGGGCCTTCCCCCGCACCTGGTCCAGCAGGTCGCCGAAGGACGGGTTCCGCGACAGGTCGACGCGCAGCACCCAGGTGTTGGCGAAGAACCCGATCAGATCGTCGAGTTGCTCGTCGGCGCGGCCCTCGATGGGGCTGCCTATCGTCAGGTCGTCGCCGGCGCCCAGGTGGTGCATCAGCACGGCGAGCGCGGCCTGGGCCACCATCGGCGCCGTGGCACCCCGGTCGACGGCCAGCTTCTGGAGTCCTAGGAGCAGTTCGGGTTCCAGCTCGAACGACACGTCGCCGCCGCGGTGGTCGACCGCCGTCGGCCGCGGTCGGTCCAGCGGCAGCTGCACCGGCTGCGGCACGTCCGCCAGTTCCCGTCGCCAGTGGTCGAGTTGCTCGGCGGCGACGCTCTCCGGGTCCTCCTCGTCCCCGAGCAGCTGCCGCTGCCACAACGTGTAGTCCTTGTACTGCACCGGCAGCGGCTCCCACAGCGGAGCGTCCCCCTGCCGGCGAGCCGCGTACGCCGACACCAGGTCCCGCAGGAACGGCGCCATCGACGCACCGTCCGCGGCGATGTGATGGAACACGAACACGAGCACGTGCTCCTGGGGTGACACCCGGAACACGACGGTCCGCAGCGGGAGTTCCCGGTCCAGGGCGAAGCCCTCGCACACGGCGTCGTGCAGTGCGGCGTCCACCGCGTCCGCGGCCACGTCGGTCACCCGGAACCGGATCGCCGCCTCCTCGGGCGGCAGGACCCGCTGCTCCGGTGTGCCGTCCGGGTTCTCCACGATCAGGGTGCGCAGACTCTCGTGGCGCGTCGCGACATCGCTTACCGCCGAGGCCAGCGCGGCCGTGTCGAGCTCGCCCTCCAGACGGAGCACGAACGGGATGTTGTAGGTGGGGGTCGGTCCCTCCAGGCGGTAGAGGAACCACAGCCGGGTCTGGGCGAAGGACAACGGGATCATCGACGCGACTCCTCGACGGTCATCTGGCGCAGCTGGGGACGTTTCGACGCGGCCGGTTCCCCGAGCCGGGCCGCCAACTGGGCGACGGTCGGATGGGCGAACACCGTCGTGACCTTCACGTCGACGCCGAGCTCGTTGCGTATACGGCCGATCAGCCGGGTGGCCAGCAGCGAGTGCCCGCCGTGGCTGAAGAAGTCGACGTCGATGCCGATCTCGTCCACGTCGAGCAGGTCGGCGAACAGCCGGCAGAGGACTTCCTCCCTGTGGTCGCGCGGGCCGCGCCCGAGGGCGGCCTCGGCACGGCCGGGGTCGGGGAGCGCGGAGCGGTCGAGTTTCCCGCTCGGTGTCCTCGGGAGTGCGGCGATCGGCATGATCACGGCGGGGACCATGTACTCCGGCAGGTGCGTGCGGACCAGGTCCGTCAGGGCCCCGGAGTCGGGTCCGGTCCGGTCCGGCCCGCCGGCGGGCACCACGTAGGCCACGAGCCGCTGGTCGCCGTTCTGGTCCTCGCGCACGAGGACGGCCGCCTGGGCCACCGCCGGATGCCCGGTCAGCACCTGCTCGATCTCGCCCAGTTCGATGCGGAACCCTCGGACCTTGACCTGGAAGTCGGTGCGGCCGAGGTACTCGACCTGGCCGTCCTTGCTCCAGCGCACCAGGTCCCCGGTGCGGTACATCCGGGAGCCAGGCGCACCGTAGGGGCCGGCCACGAAGCGGTTCGCGGTGAGCCCGCTCTGTCCGAGGTAGCCCCTCGCCAGCCCGCTGCCGGCGAGGTACAGCTCGCCAGCGACGCCCGGCGCGACCGAGCGCAGCGCCGCGTCCAGCACGTACACCTGGGTGTTCCAGATCGGCCTGCCGATCGGCACCCGGTCCGCACCGGGCACGTGCTGCCAGCCCGTGACCTCGACGGCCGCCTCGGTCGGACCGTACAGGTTGTGGACCTCGCAGTCCGGAAGCAGCCCGACGACCTTGTTGGCCAGGGCGGCCGGGAACGCCTCGCCCGCGACTTCGATCCAGCGCAGGGTGGTGCACCGGGCGGCGGCGGGCTCCGCGACGAAGGCTTCCAGCAGCGAGGGCACGAAGTCCGCACCGGTCACCCCCTCCCGCCGGATCAACTCGGCCAGATACGCCGGGTCCTTGCGCCCGTCCGCACGCGCCACCACCACAGCCGCCCCCACCTGCAAGGGAGCAAACAGCTCCGGCACCGACACGTCGAAGCTCGCCGAGGTGCTCAGCAGGATCCGGTCCTCGCCGGTGACCTCGAAGTGGGCCAGGCCCCACTTGATCCGGTTCATGATCGACCGGTGCGACACCTGCACACCCTTCGGACCACCGGTCGAACCCGACGTGTAGATGACGTAGGCGGCGTTGTCCGGCGACAGCACACGCACCGGGTTCGCATCCGGGCACGCCGACACGTCGGGAAGCGTCTCGTCCAGCACCAACAGGGGCCTGGCCCGGTCCAGGACCTGCCGCACCCGCTCCTCCGGCAGGTCGGTGTCCACCGGCAGATACGACGCCCCCGCCTTGACCACCGCGTAGATCGCCACCATCAGGTCCACCGACCGCGGGATCTTCACCGCGACGACCGACTCCGGACCGGCACCCCGCTCCACCAGCCAGTGCGCCAGCCGATTCACCCGCCCGTTGAACTCCCCGTACGACAGCACCTCGTGCTCACCGACCACCGCGACCCGGTCCGGATCCCGCGCCACCTGCGCCTCGAACGCCTCCGGCAACGTCTCCTCCACCACCGCACACGCCGTGTCGTTCAGTCCCCGCAGGAGCCGGTCCCGCTCCTCGGCCGCCAGGACGTCGACGGCGCCGACCGGTAGCGCCGGGTCGGCGATCAGCTGCTCCAGCACCCGGACCAGTCGGGCGGCGATCGTCTCCGCCGAGGCCCGGTCGTAGAGGTTGTTCTGGTAGTCGAGGGAGAGCCGCAGGTAGGGGTCGGAGGAGTTGAGGGTGAGCGGGTAGTGGGAGCCCGCGAACGGCCGGATGCCGTCGATCGTGAGTCCCGCCGAGGTGTTCGCGTCGGTGATGCCCTCGCGGTCGATCGGATAGGACTGGAACACGACGATCGTGTCGAACAGGGCGGGCAGTCCGACGCCGCGCTGGATGTCGGCCAGCCCGTAGTAGTTGTGGTCGAGCAGCGCGGTCTGCCGCTGCTGCAACGCGGTGACCAGGTCCGCCACCCGGAGGTCCGGTGCGCAGACCACCCTGATCGGCAGGGTGTTGATGAACAGGCCGACCATTTCGTCCGAGCCGGGCAGCTCCGCCGGGCGGCCGTTGACGGCGGCTCCGAACACCACGTCCTGCTGTCCGGTCAGCTTCGAGAGCAGGATCGCCCACGCGCCCTGCAACAGGGTGTTGAGCGTGACCCCGAGTTCGGCGGCGCGCCGGGCGAGGGCGCGTCCCCGGTCGATCGACAGCGGTACCTCGACCCGGCCGATCGCGGACGCCGTCCCCTGGAGCGACGCGTGCGGGGCCACCAGGGTCGGCTGGTCGAATCCGGCGAGCTCGGCGGCCCACCGGCCGGCCGAGGCCGCCCGGTCCTGCACGGAGAGCCAGGCCAGGTAGTCGCCGTAGTTCCGGACCGGAGGGAGCTCGCGTGTCCCGGAGTACAGCCGGACGAGGTCCGTGATCACCGACGGCGACGACCAGCCGTCGAACAGGGCGTGATGCGCCGTGATGACGAGTCTCGCCCGCCGCGGCCCCGAGGTGAGCAGCGCCAGCCGCATCAGCGGCGGGCGGGCGGGGTCGAGTTGGTCGGTCCGGTCCGCGGCGAGGTAGTCGTCGAGTGCGGCGTCCTGTTCGGCTTCGCTCAGCCCCGTCAGGTCCACGTGGCGCCAGGGCATCGTGACGCGTTCCGCGACGACCTGCACCGGGTCGCCGTCGGCTCCGGTGAGGAACGCCGAGCGGAGATTGGGGTACCGGTCGAGCAGGGCCTGCCCGGCCGCCTGCATGCGCGCCGGGTCCACGTGCCCGGACAGGTGCAGCACGAACTGCATGTGGTAGACGTCGAAGGAGCCCTCGGCGAGCGCGGCCTCGAAGAGGATCCCGGACTGTCCCGGGGCCTGCGGCCAGATCTCGGCGAGCCGGCCGTAGCGCCGCTCCCAGCTCTCGATCTCGTCCTGCCGCACCCGGACCAGCGGGGCGTCGGAGGGCGTCAGGCCGCCGGTCTCCGGCCGCGCGGCGTACGCGGCCATGCCGCGCAGCACCTCGGCCCACAGCGCGGCCAGTTCGGAGGCCTGCTCGCGGGAGAGCACGCCGGTGGGGAACATGAAGGCCGCCTGCAACCGGGTGCCTTCGGCGGTCTCCGTGGCGACCGCGCTGACTTCCAAGGCGGACAGGGCGGACTGGTCCGGGTCGGGCGCGGGGGCGAGTTCGGCGGACCAGGACGCCGGTCCCCAGCCGTCCGCGCGCAGGTGCTCGGGCACGTCGGCGCCGGAGATCCGGCCGAGGTAGTTGAAGCCGATCTGCGGCGCCGGACACTCGGCGAGCCGCGGGGCGGTGTCCGGGTTGAGGTACCGCAGCAGTCCGAATCCCAGGCCCTTGTCCGGGACGCCGCGCAGTTGTTCCTTGACGAGCTTGACGGCCCCTCCGGTCGCGGAGCCGCCCGCCAGCACCTCGTCGAGGTCGACCCCGCGCACGTCGATCCGGACCGGGTGCATGCTGGTGAACCACCCGACGGTGCGGGAGAGGTCGGCACCGGGGACGACGGCCTCCTCACGGCCGTGTCCCTCCAGCCGGACCAGGGTGGAGCCGTCCACGCCCCGCCACCTGTTCACCGCCAGGGCCAGCGCGGCGAGCAGAACGTCGGTGCCGGTGCCCTTGAAGGCGGCGGGGAGGCGGGTCAGCACCGCCTCGGTGACCTCGGCGGGGAGCTCCAGCCGCACGGTGTCGACGGTGGACCACACGTCCGTGCGGGGGTCGAACGGCCTTGAGCCCAGCGGGAGGTTCGGGGCGTCGAGCATGTCCTGCCAGAACACGAGTTCCGCCGCGCGCCGCTCGGAGAGCGCCTCCTTCTCCAGCTCCGCCATCCAGCGGCGGGCCGATGTGCGGACCGCGGGCAGCTCGGGGGTACGGCCGGACCGTACCTGCTGCCATGCCTCGGCGAGGTCCGCCATCAGGATGCGCCAGGAGACACCGTCCACCACCAGGTGGTGCAGTACCAGGAGCAGCCGGCCGGCACCCGACCGCGCGGCGAACCACACGGCGTCCGCCATGGTCCCCGCTTCCGGGGCGAGTCGCCCGACCGCCTCGTCCAGCCGTGTCTTCGCCGCCCGCAGCAGGGACGGGTCGTCCCATGCACCGTCGCAGTCGACGCGGTGGATCAGGTCCCTCGCCCGTACGGTGCCCCGTGCACGCACGACGAGGGTGGGGTCGTCGCCGCCCACCAGCCGGGCACGCAGCAGGTCGTGACGGTCGATCAGGGCGTCCAGGGTCGCGGCCAGTGCGCTCTCGTCGACGCCGGCCGGCAGGTCCAGCGTCATCGCCATGGCGAACCGGGCGGTCCCCCGGCCGTGCTCGAACACCTGTCGCGCCACGGGCGGCAACGGCATCGGGCCGATGCCACCGTCCTCGTCCTCCGCAAGTGCGGGTGCCCGGTCCCGGTGGGCGGCGGCCGTCTCGGCCAGCCGGGCCGCCGTACGGCATTCGAAGATTTCCCGCGTGGTGAGTTCCAGTCCCCTGCCCCGGGCCCGCGCCACCACCTGGATGGACCGCAGGCTGTCCCCGCCCAGCGCGAAGAAGTCGTCGTCGACGCCGACCCGTTCCACGCCGAGCACGTCCGCGTACGCGGCGGTGACGACCTCCTCGGCCGCCGTGCGCGGCGCCCGGTAGGTCTCGCCCGTGAACTCCGGTTCCGGCAGTGCCGAGCGGTCCAGCTTGCCCGTCGGGCCGAGCGGCATCCGGCCGAGGACCACGAAGGCCGACGGCACCATGTAGTCGGGCAGCCGGTCGGCGACGTACCTGCGCAGTTCGGCGGCCGATGCACCGGACTGCACGTCCACGTCGCCGATCCCGCCGGCGCCGTCGTCGCCGACGGCGCCCGCGCCGGTGTGCACCACGTAGGCGACGAGCCGCCGCCCTCCCGTGGGTGCCTCCCGGCTGAGCACCACGGCCTCGCTGATGCCGGGGTGCCGGGTGATCACCGCTTCGACCTCGGCGGTCTCGATGCGGAAGCCGCGCACCTTCACCTGGCCGTCGCTCCTGCCGAGGCACTCCAGCCGGCCACGCGCGTTCCAGCGCGCCAGGTCGCCCGTACGGTACATCCGCTCGCCCGCGGGTCCGTAGGGGTTCGCCACGTAGCGCTCGGCCGTCAGGTCCGGGCGGTCGTGGTAGCCGCGGCCGAGGCAGGCGCCGACCACGTACAGCTCACCGATCACGCCCTGCGGCACCGGGGCGAGCCCCGGCCCCAGCACGTAGGCCCGCATGTTGCCCAGCGGGGTGCCGATGGGGGCGACGTCCTGGTCGGTCCACTCCTCGGACGCCGCGAGGGAGAACGTGGTGGCGTAGAAGCTCTCGCTCTGCCCGTAGGCGTTCACTGTCCGCGCGCCGGGAAGTGCCGCACGCACCTGGTGTACGAGGCGGGCGGGGAGCACGTCGCCGGCGAACACGACCGTGTCCACGGCAGGCGCCTTCTCCAGGTGGCCGACCAGTTCCGCGAGCACCGAGGGAACGGCGCTGATGACATGGCCGTCCCAGCCCTCCCGTTCGCCGAGCGCCAGCATGCTCTCGACCACCTCGGCCGTGCCGCCGGTGGACAAGGTGGTCAGCAGTTCGAAGACGGAGACGTCGAAGTTGACCGAGGTGCCTGCCAGCAGCCGCCGGCCGGGCCGGGCGTCGATGACCTTTGCCAGCTCCCGTACTCCGTTGACGACGTTGCGGTGGGTGATCGCCGCGCCCTTCGGCTTGCCCGTGGAGCCGGACGTGTACATCACGTAGGCCAGGTTGTCCGGGCCCAACGGCGAGATCCGGCCGGCGTCGTCCGGCGCCCCGGCCGGCGTGTCCCAGTCCGCGCGCCGGTCGAGATCGACCGTGGAGATGCCGTTCGCCGGCATGTTCTGCCAGGTCGCGGTGGAGGTGACCGCGAAGCGCGGGCGGGCCTCGGACAGCACGCTCCCGGCCCGGCCGCCGAGGTACTGCGGGTCCATCGGCAGGTATCCGGCCCCGGACTTGAGGATCCCGAGCAGCCCGGCCACCAGGTCCGCCGTGCGGGGCAGTGCCAGTACCACGAGGTCCTCGGGTCCGGCGCCACGCCGGACCAGTTCCCACGCGACGGCGTTCGCCCGGTCGTCGAGTTCCCGGTAGGTGAGCGTCAGGTCCCCGCAGACGACCGCGGGGGCGTCCGGGGTCCTGGCCGCCTGGCTCTCGAACAGCTTCGGGATCGTCGGCGGGGACACGTCGGTGGCGTTCTCGTCGGGGCGGGCGAGCAGCCGGTCCCGCTCCGCCGCGTCCAGCACGTCGACGGCGCCGATCCGGCGCCCCGGGTCGGCCACCAGCCGGCCGAGGACCCGCACGAACCGGTCCGCGAGCGTCTCGGCCGTGGCTCTGTCGAACAGGTCGGTGGCGTACTCCAGGTGCCCCGCGGCCCCGCCCGACCCGTTCGGGACCATGTTGAAGAACAGGTCGAACTTCGCGGTGCCGGTGGCGACCGCCTCCGCCTCGACGTCCAGGCCGGGGAGTTCGAGGTTCCCCAGGGGTTCCTGCCAGGCGAGCATCACCTGGAAGAAGGGGTGGTACGCGGTGGACCGGTCCGGGTTGAGGAGCTCCACCAGCCGCTCGAACGGCATGTCCTGGTTGTCGTAGGCGGCGAGAGCCCGGTCCCGTACCCGCCGCAGCAGTTGGCCGAAGGTCGGGTTCCCCGAGAGGTCGACGCGCAGCACCCACGTGTTGGCGAAGAACCCGACGAGGTCACGCAGGCTCTCGTCGGTGCGCCCCACGATCGGCGCGCCGAGCGGGATGTCGTCGCCGCAGCCGAGGTGGTGCAGAACCACCGACAGCGCCGCGTGCATGATCATCGACACGGTGGTGTCCTGCTCGGTGGCCAGCTTCTCCACGGCTCCCAGCAGGTCCGGCTCGATCGACAGCGCGACCTGGTCGCCGCGGTGGCTCATGGCTCTCGGGCGCGGGCGGTCCGTCGGCAGGTTCAGCGGCTGTGCCAGGCCGGCCAGGGTCTCGCGCCAGTAGGCCAGTTGACCCGCCGCGAGGCTTCCCGGCTCGGACTCGTCGCCGAGGACGTCGCGCTGCCACAGGGTGTAGTCCGCGTACTGCACCGGGAGCGGCTGCCATGCCGGGGCGCCGCCCTGCCTGCGGGCCGAGTACGCCGTGGCGAGGTCCCGCAGGAGCAGGCCGAGGGACTCGCCGTCCATGGCTATGTGGTGCACCACCAGCGCCAGGGTGTGGGCGCGCGGTCCGCGGCGCAGCAGCCGGGCGCGGACCGGGACGTCGGCCGCCAGGTCGAAGGGTTCGGTGGCGGCCTCGTCGATCGCCGCAGCCCGTTCGTCCTCGCCGATGTCGACGACCGTCAGGCCGATCGGCGTCAGGCCGGAGGGCAGCACCTGCTGGTGCGGGACGCCGTCGGTGTCCTCGACGATCACCGTGCGGAGGATCTCGTGCCGGTCGACGACGTCGCGCAGCGCCGACTCCAGCGCGGCCACGTCCGGCTCACCGGTGAGGTGCAGGGCGAAGGCGGCGTTGTAGGTCGGTGAGGGGCCTTCGAACCGGTCCACGAACCAGAGCCGGCGTTGCGCGAACGACAACGGGATCATCATCTGTCTCCAAATCGGCGGAACCACCAGGGAGCGATCCGCCACTCAGCTCTGATCGAGTACCGCCAGGAGCTCGTCGTTGTAGAAGTCGTCGAAGGTGCACGCGCCCGACAGGGTCGAGAAGTACCGGTCGATCAGGTGCTGGTGACCGACCAGGCTCCGCAGCATTTCCGTCTGGCCCTCCGGCCTGAGTTCCGCCACGTTGAGCGCGCCCTGGTAGAAGGTGAGGAAGGTGTCGACCAGGTCGGTCTCGTACCGCTTCAGCGCCGCGTTGAGCGCGGCGTCGTCGTGCAGTCCGTCGCCGATGTGCCGGGTGAGCGACTGGGCCTGGATGAAGGCGTCCGTGATCCCACGGGCGGTGATGGAGTCCTTGTGGTGGGCCGCGTCGCCGAGCAGCACCCAGCCCGGCCCGTGGGCCTTGCGGAAGTAGTTCTCCTGGTGCCCGGTGCCGTAGAACTGCTCCACTCGCCGGCCCGCGGACAGCCGCTCGTACAACTCGGGAGTCGTCGTGCGGACGGCTTCGAGGAAGGCGTCCGCCACCCCGGTGCGGACTCTGGCGAACTCCTCCTGAGGGAAGTACGCCATGATCAGTTTGAGGTCGTCATTGGTGGGGATGACGCCGATCCAGCGCCCCGGTCGTTCGTACAGCTCGAAGTGCGCGGGGACGCCGGACCAGTAGGTGTAGTAGGTGCAGGTCATCCGAGGGTGCTGGATGATGTTGGGCGCGCCGGTCTTGCGGGCCACCAGGGATCGCATGCCGTCCGCGCCGACGACCAGCCGCGCGCGTTCCGTCGCCTCGGCGCCGCCGGGTGTCGTGTACCGCACCCCGACGACCCGGTCGTCCTCGAAGAGCAGGTCGTTGACCGTGCAGCCCTCCCGGAACTCGGCGCCGGATGCCACGGCACCGCGCGCGAGGATCGGGTCGAGCACGAACCGCCGGGGCGCGTACGTGGTCCGGTGGCCGTCCACCGGCAGGGAGAAGCCGTCCAGCCGGACTCCGGGGGCCTCGAAGCTCTGGTGGTCGATCGGGGTGCAGCCCGCGGTGCGCAGTTCGTCGAGCAGCCCCCAGTGGTCGAGCAGCGCCACGCCGGGCTGGTGGATGTAGTGCGAGGAAAGGGTGTCCTGCGGGAACCGCGCCTTCTCCAGGAGCAGGACCCGGTATCCCTGTCGCGCGAACAGCATGGCCGCCGGCGAACCCGCGCAACGCGCGCCTGTCACAACTACGTCGTACATGGCCCCCTCTTACTGCTGGGTTATCGCACCCGTGGATTCGATGTACGCGGAGATCGACGCCACCGTGGGATTGAGGAACATCTGGTCCATAGGGACTTCGACACCCAGTTCCTCGATGAGATGCCGCTGAATGGTGGCCATGATCACGGACTGGCCGCCCAGGGCGAAGAAATTGTCGTCGAGCGATATGTCGTCGCGCTGGAGTTCCCGGCACCAGATGGCGCGCACGCTTTCGGCAATCATCACAGCCCCTTCGTTCGTAATCAAGGTCCGTCGGCTATGACGTCCGCCCACTGCCGGCGTACTGCATTCTGAATTCCTCGGCCAGTGCCGCGCGGTCCGCTTTTCCATGCGGACTCAGGGGAATCCGCGCGATGTTGAGGCACCTGGCCGGAACCATGTTCCGCGGCAGACTCTCCAGGAGGCGGGCGCGTAGGTCGTGCTCCGCGAGTTCGTGCCCCGCAGGGACGACGAACGCGATCAGTTCGGCCTCGCCGGAGTCGGTGCGGGCGACGATGACGGCGGCCTGCCGGACCCCGGGCAGTCTGCCGAGCGCACGCTCGACGTCGGCGGGGTCGATGCGCATGCCCCGCACCTTCACCTGCGCGTCCATCCGGCCGGCGACGACGAGGTCACCAGCCTCGTTCACGTGGCCGCGGTCGCCCGTACGGTACAGCCTGCGCGGCGTGCCGTCGTCGGCCAGGACGGTCGTGAACCGCTCGGACTCGGGACCCGTGCCGTTGAGGTAGCCGGCGCCGACGCCGGTCCCGGAGATGCAGATCTCGCCGTACTCCCCCGCCCCGACACTTCGCATCCGCTCGTCGAGGATGTGGATGTCGGTGTTGAAGAGCGGCCTGCCGACGGGTGCGATGTCGTGTCCGGCGGACCAGTGGCCGGCCAGGTCGTACGACGTCGCGACGTCCGTGCACTCGGCGACGCCGTACTGGTGCAGGAGCGTGCAGGTGTTCCCCTCGCGTCGCGCCCAGTCCGCGATCCGCTCGGCGTGCAGCGGCTCGCCGCCGAACAGGACGTGGTCGAGCCGGGCGAGCGCATCACCGCCGCGCGCGGTCTCCCAGTCCACCAGCAGGTACAGCGTGCTGGAAGCGCAGTGCACGATACGTATCCCGTGCTCGGTCAGCATGCGGTAGGCCATCGCGGCGTCGAAGTTTCGACTCGCCATCAGGTACTGGGTGGCGCCGCAGAACAGGGGCGTCATCAGGCTGCGCTGGGAGAGGTCGAACCCGAACGCGCTGACGACCAGGTTGTGCGAACCGGAGTGCAGCCCGCACTCGGTCGTCAGCCAGTTCAACAGGTTGTACCAGCCCTCGTGGCGTACGGCGGTCACCTTCGGCATACCGGTCGATCCCGAGGTGAAGACCGCGTAGCACACGTCGTCGCCGGTGACCGGCACGTCGGGAGCGGCCGTGGAGAGCCCCGCGAGGCGACCGGACAGCTCCTCGAACCCGACGACCTCGGCACTCGCCGAGCCGACGAGGCCGGCCGTCGCCGGCGAGGCCACGATCAGGCCGAGCCCGGGGACCTGCCCCAGCAGCACCCGGAGCCTTCCCGCGGGGTAGGACGGGTCGAACGGCACATACGCCGCGCCCGCCTTCAGTGTGCCGAGGACGGCGACGACCATGTCGATCGAGTAGTCGAGGCAGACGCCGACCTTCGCGCCCCGGCCGTACCCGCGCCCGATGAGGAAGCGCGCGAACCGGTTGGCCTGCGCGTCCAGTTCTCCGTAGGTCACCCGCCGTCCGGCACAGACCGCGGCGACGGCGTCGGGGGCCGCCCTGGCATGCGCCTCGAACCGGTTGTGGACGACGGGCGTCGAGGGCAGGGCCACCCGCTTTCCCGCAAGGATCATCAGCTGACTCCGATGTGACGGGTGTCCGGTCGGGCGCGTCACCTGGCCGCCGCCCGGCACAGGCACCACTCGGCGAGGTGCTCTAGGCGGGATGCCGGTCGGCGGCGGCGAGCACCTGGCTCACCCATGTGGCGACAGGAAGGCCGTGTGCGGCGGCCACTCTCGAATAGTGGTCCAGTTGGCCTACGGACAGTTCGATCGTGAGCGTGGCGACCCCGCGGAGCTCCGCGGCGCCTCTCGGTTCGTCCGGCGCGTCCCGCTCGTCAAGCCGGCAGGCTTGGTGCCCGTCGTCGCCGACGGGGGAACGCTGCTCGGCCAGGCCGGCCCGGACCGCTCTGCGGAGTTCGTTGCGCGACCACTTCTGCTGTTCGGCCCGGCGCAGCCAGTAGTCCTGCTCGGGCGGCGACAGCCGGGTCACCTCGGCGTGGTGGGCGAAGCTGAGACCGTCCCGCCTGCGCCGGTGCTCGAAGCGCCGGGCCACCCAGGCGTAGTTGCGCAGTGTCTGGTGGTCGAGCCCCGTCCTGTCGATCGCCTCGCGGTAGCGCCGCACGCCGTAGGCGGTCTCCCCGAAGATCAACCAGTCGGCGAGCCACCACACCGAGGAGTCCGCCAGCTCGCGCAGGCCCTCTCCGATGCGCTCCCACGACCGCTGCGAAAGGTCCTGCGGGAACGTCATCCCCGACTTCCGCACCTGCGCCCGGTACCCCGCGAAGGGCAGCACCGCATCGCGCTGTACGTCGCCTGCATCACCGTGCCGGTCCACCGCGGTGCTCAGTCCGCCGCCATGGCCTCCCGCAGGCTCCTGGGGCGCAGGTCGGTCCAGTTCCGTTCGACGTACTCCAGGCACTCGGCTCTGGCCGCCTCGCCGAAAACCACTCGCCAGCCCGCGGGCACATCGGCGAACACCGGCCACAGGGAATGCTGCTCCTCGTCGTTGACCACGACGAAGAAACGGCCGTTCTCGTCGTCGAAGGGGTTCGTGCTCACTGGCACCGTCCTTTACCGTCTCGGGCTGATGCGGGAGGGGGAAACAGGGCCACACGGAATGAGAAATCACCGGGACCGGGCAGGTTCGCCGATCGGCGCTGTCCTGTCGACGGGACACCCGGCATCCGCAGGCCCTCTGGAACGCCGATCCCACGGTAGGGGACCGCAGGACCGGGCCGTCAATGCCGCAACGGCGAATGAATCACGGAACTCGGGCCTTCCATCGGGACCTGTATCCGTCTGAAGTTCTGTGCCACCATGGCCGATCAGCGGCCCGCGAATGCATCGGCGCTAATTCGGGTCCGGTCGGACTTCTTCCGCCGAGGCGTCCGAGCACGCACGGCCGATATACACGTCGGCATACACGTTGGCACATACACGTTGGCAGAAATCCCATCGACGGACCTGCGACTGGTGATCAATGGATTTTGAGTCGGAATCCGAGTACGAGTCGGGGCCGGACGACGACACCCGGCGGCTGCTGTTGCGGCACATGCTGGTGTCGAGAGGCATCGACGAGGAAGCCCACCAGCTCCAGAAGCAGGGCGCACTCGACCTCTGGCCGTCCTGCCAAGGGCAGGAGGCGGCGCAGGTCGGCTCCGCCCTCGCCGTGGGACCCGAGCCGACCGTGTTCCCCAGTTACCGTGAGCACGCGGTCGCGCTCCTGCGGGGTGTCACGGCGGTCGAGTTGTTCGCGCAGTGGGCGGGCCGGACGTACTGCGGGTGGGACCCGCACCGCATGCGGTTCTTCCCCTACACCCTCGTCCTCGCCGCACAGACGCTGCACGCCGTCGGCTACTCGGTCGGACAACGGCTGCAGGGCCGCGAGGACCTGGTCGTCGTGTACGTGGGCGACGGCGCCACCAGCGAGGGCGACATGTCGGAGGCGATGAATCTCGCCGCCGTCGAGTCCGCATCCGTGCTGTTCGTCTGTCAGAACAACGGCTGGGCCATCTCGAAGCCGGCCGCGGAACAGATGCGCACCTCGGTGGCCGAGCGGGCCAGGGGGTTCGGCATCGAGTCCGCGTGGGTGCGGGGCCGGGATCCGGAATCGGTCTTCTCCGCCTGCTCCCGGGCCGTCGCCCGGGTCCGCGCGGAGCGGGCGCCCTTCCTCGTCGAGATCCAGGTGGGGCGTATCAACGGTCACTCGACCTCCGACGCCCAGGAGGTGTACCGCAGCCGCGACGACATCAGGCGGACCAGGGCCGCGGACCCGGTGGCGGCCTATGCCGCCCGGCTGAGCGACCTGGGCGTCGTGGACACCGCGTGGCTCGATGCCGTGGACAGGGAACTGCGTGAGCTGCGCGAGCAGTTGATCAAGGAGTACGCGTGCTGAGTGGGGTACCGTGCGCCGGCCTGGCGGAGTCGATCAACGCGACCCTCGCCGACCTGCTCGACAAGGATCCGAGACTGTTGCTGCTCGGTGAGGACATCGGACGCCTGGGCGGGGTGTTCCGGGTGACCCGGGGCCTGCGCGAACGCTTCGGCGAGGACAGGGTGCGCGACTCGCTGCTGGCCGAGTCCACCATCGTCGGCCAGGCCGTCGGCATGGCGCTTAGCGGGCTGGTGCCGGTCTGCGAGATCCAGTTCGACGGGTTCACCTATCCCGCGGTGAACCAACTGGTGACCCAGGCGGCGCGCGTCGGTGGCCGGTGGAACGGGCAGGTCAGCCCCAGCCTGGTGGTCCGCATACCGACCGGCGGCGGGTTCCGGGGCGTCGAGCACCACAGCGAGTCGAACGAGGCGCTCTTCGCCCGCTTCCCCGGGATCTCGGTGGCCTGTCCGTCCACCGGCGAGGACGCCGACCAGATCCTGAGGCACGCGGTGACCCTCGGCTCGCCCGTGGTCGTGTACGAACCGATCCGCTTGTATTTCCGGCGGAGTTCACCCGTCCGGGACCCCGAGCCGCCGAGGTCGCCGACGGCGGCCCGGATCGTACGGCGCGGCAGGGACCTGACGATCGCCACGTTCGGCGCCATCGCCCACGAGGTGCTGGAAGCGGCCCACGCGCTCGCCCCCGATGTCGACGTCGAGGTGGTGGACCTGCGCTGGGTGGCTCCGCTCGACATGGAGACCGTGCTGGGCTCCGTCGCCCGCACCGGCCGGCTGCTGGTCGTGCACGAGGGGGTCAAGGACGTCGGCATCGGTGCGGAGATCGCCGCCTCGGTCGCCGAGTACGGCTTCGACACGCTGCGCGGCCCGGTGCGCCGGCTGGCGCCCGGCCGCCGCGCGTACCCCCCGGCGAATCTCGAGAAGGACTACCTGATCGATGTACAGGAGATCAAGGACGAGGTGCTGGTGATGACGAAGTGAGCGACTCCGCCGTGGACATGTGCGTTCCCGGCTTCGGGCACGGTCTCGGCGAGGCCCTGCTCATCGAGTGGGTCGCCGGTGTCGGCGACCACGTCGAGCGGGGGGATGTCGTCGCGGTCGTCGAGACCGACAAAGCGAGCACGGAGATCGTGGCGGAGCGCGGCGGCCGGGTCACGGCCCTCGCCGCGCAGGCCGGCGCGATCCTGCGGTCCGGTGAGGTGCTGTACCGGCTGGCCGCCGACCAGCCGCCGCGCACCCCCGGCATCCAGGGATCCAGTCATGGGGACGGGGAACGAACATGAGCGATGTCGAAAGCCGTATCGCGGACGTCATGCTGGCCAAACTGCGCGAGCGCGAGCCCTCCCTGGGCCCCGCCGACCTCGCCCGCCCGGTCGCCGACTTCGACCTCGACTCCCTCGACCTCGTCGAGCTGCACCAGCAGCTGGAACGTGAACTGCAGGTCAAAGGGGACCTGAGGGAGACGGCGGGCTTCGCGTTCCTCAGCGATTTCAGCGCCTATTTCGTGAAGTTGGCGAGCCAGGGATGAGCGCGGGCATCGTCGACATCGCCGCCGCGAAACCAGGCCCGAGGATCGGCAACGACCATTTCGCGTCGATCGGTCTCACGGACGAGTGGATCCGGCGCCGCAGCGGTATCTCCGCTCGTTCCTGGCTGCCGGAGGAGACCCCGCTGGCGGAGGTGGCGGCGGAGGCCTGCGCGCCGATCGTGACCAGGATGGACGACCCTTCGTCGGTCGACGCCCTGATCGTCGTCAGCACCTCGTCGCGGCAGCGCATCCCGGGGATCGCACCGAAGGTGGCGCAACTCGCCGGTCTCGGGCCCGCGTTGCTCGCCCTCGACATGAACGCGGCCTGCTGCGGCTTCGTGTACGGCCTGGTCACCGGGGTCTCGCTCTGCGAGGCCGGCCAGGCGCGGTCGGTCCTGGTGTGCTCGGTGGAGGCCATGTCCCGGATGGTGGACCGCACGGACCGGCAGACGGCGTGCCTCTTCGGCGACGGGTCGGCGGCCGTGCTGGTGCAGGACCGTGCCGATTTCGCGGGCTTCCGCCAGACCTCCGGATGCGACGGCGCCCAAGAGGCGCTCATGCGGGAGACCGACGCGGGCGGCATCCGTCTGGACGGGATGCAGGTGTACGACCGCGCCGTGCGCCGGATGTCGGAGTCGGCGCAGTACCTGTTCGACCACGGTCCGGCGCCGACCGTCCTGGTCGGCCACCAGGCCAACGGACGCATCCTGGAACAGGTCCGCGGTTTCGCCTCCCCTCTCGGCGTGCCCTTCGTCAACCGGATCGAGAACTCCGGGAACACGTCGTCCGCCTCCATACCGCTGGCGTTCGCCGAGGAGTTGCACGCCGGCTCGCTGCCTCGCTCGGGACGGCTCGGAGCCGTGGCATACGGAGCGGGCGAAGCCTGGGGCGCCGTCTCGCTCGACTACCGGGTGCCGTCCGCCGCGGCCTCCTGACCGCGTCCGACGCCCGCTCGAACACAGGAGGTTGTCATCTACTCGACGGAGGCCTGGGTTCTGCGGTCCGGTGCCACGACCGGACCGCACGCGGGCGGACCCGGCGGCGCGTTGCGCCGTGACCGGTTCGTCTTCGGCCCGCTGGAGAAGGGCGAGGCGCTGGTGGAGCCGATCCTAGGCTCCTGGGAGGCCAACATGGACCATGCGCTGGCCCGTTCACCGATCGACGTGTGCAGCAGTCGAGGCGAGGACGCGGTGGTCCTCGGCAACCTCGGCGTGGTGCGCGTGCTCAAGGTCCACCCGGAGAGCGGGCGCGCCCAGGTCGGGGAAGGGGATCTGTGCCTGCTCCTGCCGTTCGGCAAGCTGGACCGCTTCGACTACGCCGAACTGGCCTACGCGTACGACTGCCCCCGCACCATCGGCCTGCTGGCCAGACGCTCGAAGATGGACGCACGGCTGCTCCTGCCGATCCCCGAGGCGACGGCGTACTCACTGCCGCAGTGGGCCGCGTACGGGCGGTACTTCACTGCCTGGGACAACTGGAGCAAGGCGTACGGGTGCTGGCGCACTCAGGTCGCCGACGACGATCCCGCCAACCACCTGGTGTTCGGGTGGGGCGGCGGCGTGGCCTTCGCCGAGCTGATGCTGGCCAAGCGGGCCGGATTCCGCGTGGCGATGGCAGCGGGATCGGACGAGCGTGTGGCCTTCCTCCGCGGCCACGGCATCACCCCGGTGGACCGCCGCCGGTTTCCCGACCTCTCGCTGCCCACCCGGCAGGAACGGACCGACCGGGACCGCCACCGGCGGCGCCGTGCATCCGTCGGGGCCTTTCTCGACACGGTCAAAGACCTGAGCGACGGCCACGGCGTCGCGATCTTCGTGGACAACATCGGGGAGCCCCTGTACGACGTCACCCTCAACGCCCTGGCCCGGGAGGGGGTCGTCGCCACGTGCGGCTGGAAGGCGGGCATGCGCCTGTCGCATCTGCGGGGAGCCGAGTCCATCGCCCGGCACATCCACGTGAACACACACGTGTGGCGGCTGCCCGACTCCCCGCGTATCCGGGACTTCATGGAGACCGACGGCTGGATGACACCCGAGGGGTCGACCGTCGTCTACGACTTCGACCGGGTACCCGACCTGGCCGACGACTACGCGAACGGAAAGATCGGATCGTACTTCCCGATGTACCGCGTCAACCCGCTCTGACCGAAGAGCAGGACGACACCGTCCGCCTCCCCGTGACACACGACTGACAAGAAGCTGTCACACACGGTCCGGAATGCGGGTTCGTCCGCCCCCGTTCTGACTGGCATGGCTGTTGCAGAGCCTCGCCCGACGAAAGAGGACGCATGACGACTGAGGCCACCACGACGGATCTCCAGGTCTTCACCGAGAGCTGGCAGGACTGGCAGCGGACGCAGGAGGCCCGGATCTCCGCTCCGCACGGGTTCCTGGCCGTCACCGGTCTGCACTGGCTCGACCACCGGCCGCAGCGCTTCCCCGACGCCCCGGGGGCCTGGCGCACCGGCCCGGACGGGGTCGCCGTCGTCCTGGACGACGGCGAGGAGCTGGTCGTCGACGGGACGCCGGTGCGGGGTGAGCTCCGCTTCGGTGTGCTTGCCGAACGCAGCGGTGTCGAAGCGGTCTGGGGCGACGCGGTCATCGAGGTCGCCAAGCGCGGCGGGAACGACATCGTGCGCCCCCGGCACCCGGACGCTCCGCTGCGCACCGCCTTCACCGGAACCCCCGCCTACGCCCCCGACCCGCGCTGGGTCGTGGCAGGCCGGTACGTCCCCTTCGACGAGCCGCGGCCGACCACGGTGGGCGCCGCGGTGGAGGGCCTTGAGCACGTCTACGACGCCCCGGGCCGGATCGAGTTCGAGCTGGCGGGGCGGCACCTGTCCCTGACCGCGTTCCCCGGACACGGTCCGGGCGCGCTGATGGTGCTGTTCACGGACGCGACCTCCGGGGTCACCACCTACGCCGCCAACCGGTCCCTGTCCGTCGGACCGCCCGCCGCCGACGGCACGGTGGTCCTGGACTTCAACCGCGCGGCGAACCTGCCGTGCGCCTACACGGACCTGGCCACCTGCCCGCTGCCACCGGCCGAGAACCGGCTGCCGGTGGCGGTCGAGGCCGGGCAGAGGATCCCGCGCGAGCGCGGCGGTTCCTGACCCCGACGGCAGGGCCGTGCAGGCAGGTGGCGGGTCCGGTGCGGCCGACATCGGCGGAGGACTGAGCGCTCCGCGGAAGCGCGCCCCCTGCGGGGCGCCTCAGGACGGGCGGCCGGCCTGCCACAGGTCGCGGAGCAGGGCGATCTCGGCCATGTGGTGGATGACTTCGAGGTTGGTGTCCTGCAGCACGTCGACGAAGAGGTCGTCGGGATCGGAGCCGTACGGGTACCGGGAGAAGCCGACGGTGTCGAGCTGCTCGTCGGTGACCTCGGCGACGCTGTCGCGCCACCGGTCCGCGTCCGCCCAGAACCGGTCGAGGGCCACGGCCGCGACGGGCGTGAAGTCGACCAGTTGCGCGGGGTCCCGCCGCCGGTCGCCGAAGGTCCACTCCCAGCGGCCGACGAGGCCCGAGTGCAGGTGCCCGAGCCGCCAGGCGATGGTGGTGACCGCGCTCCGGTCGGGCTCCGGCGGGCCGGTGCGGGCGAGGATCTCCTCGACCCGCTCGACGCCGACGCTCCAGTCGTCGGCGATCTTGGCGACGCTCATGCCGGCGGCGGCCTGCCGGGCCACCTCGGCGTACTCGCTCGCGGGGATGTCGGGCGCGCCTTTGTCGAGCACCCAGTCACCAGGACCGTACGCCCTGGGTGTCGTCGCCTCACCGCGCCGCCGGATCGACCAGGAGCCGGGCACCGGCTCCCACAGGTACTCCTCGTCGCCGAGGTCCGTCAGACGTACCTGTGCCCGCTCCCTCGCGGTGTCGAACTGGTCGAGCAGCAAGCCCAGTCGACCGGTCCCCATGCCTGGTCCCCCTCGCGGTAGTCCGTCCCGTCACGCGTCGGGCGGAGCGTAGTCACTCCCCCGCGGGACGCGCGACGCAATTCCGGAGCTCGGGAGGAGACCGCGAGCCGTCAGCTGTCGTAGTCGACCGTCAGCGACTCGGAGACCGGGTAGGACTGGCAGGTGAGGACGTACCCGGCGGCGACCTCGGCGGGCTCAAGGGCGTAGTTCCGGCGCATGTCCGCCTCGCCGTCCGTGATGCGCGCGCGGCAGGTCCCGCAGACGCCTCCCTTGCAGGCGAAGGGGAGGTCGGGGCGGATGCGGGCGGCGGAGTCGAGGATGCTGCGCTCACGCGGGAGGCGGGCGGTCGTGGAGCGGCCGTCCAGGGTGACGGTGACCTCGCTGGCCGGGCCGGTCGCCGCCGCCTCCTCGTGGCGGACGGGCTCGATCGGCTCGTCGGCGAAGAACAGCTCCTGGTGGATCCGGCCGGCCGGAACGCCCAGTCCGGCGAGCACCTTCTGCGCGTCGAGGACCATGCCGTGCGGGCCGCACAGCCACCAGTGGTCGGCGCCCCCGACGTCGACCAGGCCGTCGACGAGCGCGCCGAGGCGGTCGCCGTCGAGGCGGCCGGAGAGGAGTTCGGCCTCCCGGGGCTCGCGGGAGAGGACGTGGGCGAGATGGAAGCGGGTGCGGTACTCGTCCTTCAGGTCGGCGAGTTCGTCGGCGAACATCACGGTGTCGGTGCGGCGGTTGCCGTAGAACAGCGTCACCGTCGAGCGGTCGTCGGCGGCGAGGACCGACTCGGCGATGGACATCATCGGGGTGATGCCCGAGCCAGCGGCGATGAGCACGTGGTGGCCGGGGACCGTGAGGTCGGGGGTGAAGGCTCCGGTGGGGGCCATCACCTCGACGGTGTCGCCCGGGCGCACCTCGTGGACCAGCCAGGACGAGAAGAGTCCGCCGGGCACCTCGCGGACGCCGATGCGCGGCGCGGTGCCGGCCGGCGAGCAGATCGAGTAGGAGCGCCGCTCGTCGCGCCCGTCGACCTCGCGGCGGAGGGTGAGCGACTGGCCGGGGCCGAACGCGAACTCCTCCGCCAGGGCCGGGGGGATGTCGAAGGTGACCGCGACGGCGTCCTCGCACAGGGGCTGGACGGCGGCGACGCGCAGGGGGTGGAAGGCAGGGCGGCGCCGGCGTGCTGTCGTCGCGGGGGCACCGGCGGTCGGTGCCGTCAGCTCTGCCATCAGATCTCCTTGACGTACTCGAACGGCTCCCGGCAGCTGAGGCAGCGCCACAGCGCCTTGCAGGAGGTGGCCGCGAACCGGGAGGTCTCCTCGGTGGCGGCCGATCCGCAGCGGGGACACGGAACCGTGCGCCGGGTCGGCGACAGGTCCAGCGGGACGGGACCCGCGGGGCGCCGGGGCGCGGTGTGGGGCGGTGCGATGCCGTGGTCGGCGAGTTTGCGGCGGCCTTCGGGGGTGATCCAGTCGCTGGTCCAGGGCGGGTCGAGGACCGTGCGGATCTCCACGCGGCGGAAGCCGGCGGACCGCAGCCGGGCGGCGACCCCGGCGCGCATCTCGGCCATGGCGGGGCACCCGGAGTAGGTCGGGGTGAGGTCGGCGACCACCGTGCCGTCGGGCTCGACGGTGACGTCCCGCAGTACGCCGAGGTCGGCGAGGGTGAGCATGGGGAGTTCCGGGTCGGGCACCTGTTCGGCGATGTGCCGGGCCCGCCGGGCGTCGGCCAGGACGGTCACCATGTCGCCTCCGGGTGGGCGCGGGCCACGCTCTGCAACTCGGCGAGGAGCGGGGCCAGATGGCCGGTGTGCTCGCCTTCGCGCCCCTGGCCGGGCAGCGGCGGGGCGCTCGGCATGGGGAGTCCGGCGGCGTCGAGGACCTGGTGGAGGTCGGCCAGCACCGCGTCGCGCACGTCGTGGGCGGCGAACAGCTCCTCCCAGTAGGGCGCCTGCGCCTCCAGGGCGGTCAGCATCCGGGCACGGGACTCCTCCGTGCCGTCGCCGAGGCGTACGACCCACTCGGCGGCGTACTGCCGGTGGTAGGTGAGCTCCTTGACGCCCTTGGCCGCGATCGCCGCGAGCACCGGGTCGGGTGCGGAGGCCAGTCCGGTGAAGTGGGCGAGCCGCCAGCTCGCGAACACCAGGAGCCGCAGGACGGAGAACGCGAAGTCGCCGTTGGGGAGTTCGGCGAGGCGTACGTTGCGGAAGTCGGCGGCGTCCCGGAAGTAGGCGTAGGCGTCCTCCGTGCGGCCGGTGCCGTCGGTCTGGCCGGCGCGGGAGTAGAGCAGGCGGGTCTGGCCCAGCAGGTCGAGGCCGATGTTGGCCAGGGCCACCTCCTCCTCCAGCTCGGGGGCGCGGGTGACCCATTCGGCGAGCCGCTGGGCGAGCACCAGGGCGTCGTCGCCGAGCGCCAGGCAGCGGGCGGCCAGTGCGGCGGCGTCGACGCCCTCGGGCACGGAGGTGTCGACGCCGTACAGCGGGTCCTCGAAGCCGGTGCCGAAGGCCCAGCGGGCGTCGCTGTCGTCGTGGCCCTCGGCCAGGCTCAGGTAGACGTGGTCGTCGCTCATCACCGGCTCCTAGATGTGCGGGACATCGTCGGGGATGTCGTAGAAGGTCGGGTGGCGGTAGACCTTGTCGGCGCTGGGGTCGAAGAAGGGGTCCTTCTCGTCCCGGCTGGAGGCGGCGATGTGCTCGGAGCGCACGGCCCAGATGCTGACGCCCTCGTTGCGCCGGGTGTACAGGTCGCGGGCGTGGGTGAGGGCCATCTGGTCGTCGGCCGCGTGCAGCGAGCCGACGTGGACGTGGTTGAGGCCGCGCTTGCCGCGGATGAAGATCTCGTACAGGGGCCAGTTCCCGGTGTCGCTCATGCCACTGCCTCCTCGCGGGCTCGGGCGGCCTGCTTGGCGGCGTGGGCGCCGGCGGCGGCACGCACCCAGGCGCCTTCCTCGTGGGCGGCCCGCCGGCGCTCGACGCGCTCCGCGTTGCACGGGCCGTTGCCGCTGATGACTTCCTTCAGCTCGGAGAAGTCGGGGGTGCCGAAGTCGTGGTGGCCGCGCTCCTCGTTCCAGCGCAGCTCGGGGTCGGGCAGGGTGACGCCGAGCCGGGCCGCCTGCGGCACGGTCATGTCGACGAAGCGCCGGCGCAGTTCGTCGTTGCTGTGCCGCTTGATCTTCCAGGCCATCGACCGGGCGGAGTTGGGCGAGTCGTCGTCGGGCGGGCCGAACATCATCAGGGAGGGCCACCACCAGCGGTCCACGGCGTCCTGGACCATCTCCCGCTGGGCGTCGGTGCCGCGCATCATGGTCATCAGCAGTTCGTAGCCCTGGCGCTGGTGGAAGGACTCCTCCTTGCAGATCCGCACCATCGCGCGCGCGTAGGGGCCGTACGAGCTGCGGCACAGCGGCACCTGGTTGCAGATGGCCGCGCCGTCCACGAACCAGCCGATGACGCCGACGTCCGCGTAGCTGAGCGTCGGGTAGTTGAAGATGGACGAGTACTTCTGGCGGCCTTCGATCAGGCGCTCGGTGAGGTCCGCGCGGTCGGCGCCCAGGGTCTCGGCGGCCGAGTACAGGTACAGGCCGTGGCCGGCCTCGTCCTGGACCTTGGCGAACAGGATCGCCTTGCGGCGCAGCGAGGGCGCCCTGGTGATCCACTCGCCTTCCGGCTGCATGCCGATGATCTCCGAGTGCGCGTGCTGGGCGATCTGCCGGATCAGCGTCCTGCGATAGCCCTCCGGCATCCAGTCGCGCGGCTCGATCCGCTGGTCACGCGAGATCGTCGCCTCGAAGTGGGACTCCAGATCGGGCCCGGCGTCCGTTCCGGCCGCTTCAGTCATCTCCACCAACTCCCAACCGACCATTCGTTCGGTTCATCATAAGGGCCGCCCTCCCCCGTCTGGCAAGGGCCTACGCCGATCAGTACCCGCAGCGGCCCGGACGGATCCCGCCGGGGCCGGTCAGGAGCAGCGGCCCGGGGCCCCGCTCCGGCCGCTCGCAGACCCGGGGGAGCTCTCCTGGACCGGCAGGATGCTGCCGTACGACAGCGAGGTGGTCACACCCGCTCCACGAGGAGTGCGACGCCCTGGCCCACGCCGACGCAGAGTGTGGCCAGGCCGTGGCGGCCGTTCTCGCGTTCGAGGCGGCCGAGCAGGGTGAGCAGGATGCGGGCGCCGGAGCAGCCGAGCGGATGGCCGAGGGCGATGGCGCCGCCGTCGGCGTTGACCTTGTCCTCGTCGAGCCCGAGGCGGCGGATCACCGCCAGGGCCTGGGCGGCGAACGCCTCGTTGAGCTCCACGGCGTCCAGGTCGGCGGCCTGCCGGCCGGCGCGGGCCAGGACCTTCTCGGTGGCGGGGACCGGACCCAGGCCCATGAGGTCGGGCCGGACACCCGCCGAGGCCGAGGCGACGATCCGGGCGCGCGGGGTGAGGCCGTACCGCCGCACCGCCTGGGCGCTCGCGACCACGAGGGCGGCGGCGCCGTCGGACAGGGGCGAGGAGGAGCCCGCCGTGACGATGCCGTCCGCGCGGAAGACGGTGCGCAGGGAGCCCAGCTTCTCCAGGGTGGTGGAGGGGCGGGGGCCCTCGTCCCGGGTGACCTCGCCGTCGCGCACCGGTACGGGGACGATCTCGCGGTCGAAGCGGCCCGCCTCCTGGGCGGCCACCGCCCGCCGGTGGCTGCGCAGGGCGAAGGCGTCGGAGTCGGCACGGGTGATGCCGTCCAGGGCGGCGACCTCTTCCGCGGTCTCGCCCATGGACAGCGTGACCCTGACCGCCTCGGGTCCGGCGTCCGCGGGCACCTCGCGGTCGGCGGCGGTGAAGCGCGGGTTGGTGAACCGCCAGCCCAGGGCGGTGTCGTACACCTGTCCCGGCTTGGCCCACGGGGTGCCGGGCTTCTCCATGACCCAGGGCGCCCGGGTCATGGACTCCACTCCCCCGGCGACCACGAGGTCCGCCTCGCCGGCGCGGATCGCCTGGGCGGCCGAGGCGACGGCCGTGAGGCCGGAGGCGCACAGGCGGTTGACGGTGTAGCCGGGCACGGTGTGCGGCAGCCCGGCGAGCAGCACCGCCATCCGGGCCACGTCCCGGTTGTCCTCGCCCGCCTGGTTGGCGGCTCCCAGGACGACCTCGTCCACGGCTTCGCCGGGGACGCCGGAGCGCCGGACGGCCTCGCCTACGACGAGGGCGGCGAGGTCGTCGGGGCGGACGGCGGCCAGGGCACCGCCGTAGCGGCCCTGCGGGGTGCGGGCCCCGTCGATCAGGTAGACGTCGGGCATCGGGCGGTCTCCTCGGCTTCGGGGTGCACGCTCCGCCGTGGCCGCGGGACGGCGCGACGGCCGGTGGCGTAGGGGTGTCGGACAGGGCCGCGCGGGCGCTTCCGCGGCCTGCGCACCACCCCTTGACATGCAGGTGTGTTGCTGGATTACTTGACCACGCCGCACGCTAACCGAATGTTCGGTCGGTTCACAAGGTGGTGGAAATGACGACCCAGGTACCCGGGACGACGCCTGGCCCCGTCGAGACGATGTTCGCCGCGGACGAGGCGTCCCGGCGGCTCGGGATCGAGTTGCTGGAGCACGGCGAGGGGACGGCCGTGCTGCGGATGACCGTGACCGCCTCGCAGGTCAACGGGCACCGCATCGCCCACGGCGGGCATGTCTTCCTGCTCGCCGACACGGCCTTCGCCTGCGCCTGCAACAGCCACGGGCCGGTCACCGTCGCCGCCGGGGCCGACATCGACTTCGTCGCGCCCGCCTACGAGGGCGACGTGCTGGTCGCCACCGCGCGGGAGCGCGTCCGGTTCGGCCGCAGCGGTGTCTACGACGTGAGTGTCGTGCGCGGCGACGAGGTGATCGCGGAGTTCCGCGGCCGTAGTCGCACCCTCCGCACGCAGAACGAGGAGCCGCAATGAGCAGCGAAGTGATCGCGCCCGAGCCGAGGGGCACCCGCAGGGGGGAGCCGCTCCCCGAGGCCCTGCTCGACGAGGCCGAGCGGATGTCCCGCGAGGAGGTCCGGGCGCTCCAGCTCACCAGGCTGCGCACGACGCTGCGGCACGCGTACGACGACGTGGAGCTGTACCGGAAGAAGTTCGACGCGGCCGGCGTGGGTCCGGACGACTGCCGCACCCTCGCGGACCTCGCCCGCTTCCCCTTCACGACCAAGGTGGACCTGCGCGACACCTACCCCTTCGGCATGTTCGCGGTGCCGATGTCCGAGGTGCGGCGCGTGCACGCGTCCAGCGGTACCACCGGCCGGCCCACCGTGGTCGGCTACACCGACAACGACCTGTCCATGTGGGCGGACGTCGTGGCCCGTTCCATCCGGGCCGCCGGTGGCCGCCCGGGGCACAAGGTCCATGTCTCCTACGGCTACGGCCTGTTCACCGGCGGCCTGGGCGCCCACTACGGCGCCGAACGCGCCGGCTGCACGGTGATTCCCGCCTCCGGCGGCATGACCGCGCGCCAGGTGCAGATCATCCAGGACTTCCGGCCCGAGATCATCATGGTCACGCCGTCCTACATGCTGACCCTGCTGGACGAGTTCGAGCGCCAGGGCGTCGACCCCCGCTCCACCTCCCTGGAGGTCGGCATCTTCGGCGCGGAGCCGTGGACGGAGGAGATGCGCCGCGAGATCGAGGAGCGCCTGGACATCCACGCGGTCGACATCTACGGGCTGTCCGAGGTCATCGGCCCGGGGGTCGCGCAGGAGTGCGTGGAGACCAAGGACGGGCTGCACGTCTGGGAGGACCACTTCTACCCGGAGGTCGTGGATCCGCTGACCGACGAGGCGCTGGCGGAGGGCGAGAGCGGCGAACTGGTCTTCACCTCGCTGACCA